>DATFUN010000199.1:0-9325 GCA_035260805.1 Myxococcales bacterium
GATCTCGCGGACGTGCATGAAGGCGGACTGCGCCTTCTCCTCGGTGATGGCGAAGATGCGCCGCTCGGCGTCGTCGAGGAACTCGCCCACCTCGCCGGCCTGCTCGTAGCCTTGGGTGGCGATGGCGTGGGCGGCCTCGATCACCCGGCGGGCCAGCGCCTTCTCGTGCACGATGGTCGCGTAGTAGGTGAGGTTCGCGGCCGAGGGGACCAGCTTGTCGAGCAGGTCGACGAAGTCCTCGCCCCCCACCGCCTCGTAGGCGCCCAGCGAGGTCAGCTCGTCCTTGAGCGTGACCCGGTCGATGGGCTCGGACCGGGACGAGAGCGCGCACATGGCCTCGAACACCTTGCGGTGCGCGTCGCGGTAGAAGTCCTCCGGCTTGAGCAGCTCGAGGATCTCGTTGAGCGCGGCGTTGTCGAGCAGCACTCCGCCCAGGACGCTCCGCTCGGCGTCGAGGTTCTGCGGTGGCAGCCGCCCGCCGGGCACCGCCATCGGCGCCGGGCGGACGGACTCGAGCGATGCGCTCGCGCTCACGCCGCCACCATAGCGAGGGTCCCCGACATCCTAGCCCTCGAGCCGTTCGAGGCCGCCCGACTCCGGGACCGGCGAGGTGAACGGATCGAAGCGCGGCACGCGGCGGAACAGGTTCATCTCGGGCGCCACCTGGTAGAGGTACTCGTCGTCGTACCGCACCTCGACCTCATGGCCGAACCGCGGGTCGTAGTGCCGGGCCACCCAGATCGCCTTCCGCTCCATTTCTCGACGAGTCATCCATCCGCCTTGGGAGATCAGCTGGCGGAGGCTTGTACGCCGCCCTTGCGTGTAGGCGTCAACGCGCAAACCGTTTCACCGGGACCGTCCACAACTCACCCACAGCCAGAGGTTGCGTGCGTGGCGGGCGGTACCGGGATTCGCCGCCTTGTCCACAGCCTGTGGAGGGACGCGCGACTTTGCCTGTGGGCGGAGTTAAAGTTCCCACCCCATGCCCGACGACGAAAAGCCCAAGCGTACCCGGAGCTGGCGCGAGATCGACAAGCAGCGCGACCGCGGCGGGTCGTCGCGGAGATCCGACCGCGAGACGGAGAAGTTCCAGAGCTCGACCAAGTACACGCAGTACAAGACGAACCTGGAGCGGCTCTTCTCGCAGGGCGTGGCGACCAGCGCGCTCCCCGACCACGTGCGCGAGAAGCTGGGCGGCGGCGGCGAGGAAGACAACGAGCGCGACGAGGCGCGCAAGAAGCTCTACGCCATCGAGGACCCGAAGGCGTTCCACGCGGCCGCCACCGAGTTCCTGCACAAGTATCCGCTGCCGGACGATCCGCGCGTGCTGGATCGGCTGCTCGGGCATCCGGACGACGACGTCGTCGATCGCGCCCTGACGCGCCTGGAGGAGATGCACCGCGCGGGCACGCTCAAGGTCCCGCCCGCGCTCTCGCAGCGCCTGGCCAGCGTGGAGATCGAGTCCGGCCTTCCGGCGCTCCGCCGCCGCGCCGCCGAGCTCCGCAAAGCCATCCGCTGATCCCGACAATCTTCGCGCGCTTCCAACCCTTCCGCGCTTCGCGTGAAACGCTTCTGGTCCTTATGCTTGCGTGATGGGCGTAAAGCCCGGGCGGTCGCGGACCCGGTCGAGCCAGGCGCGCACGCGAGGGAAGGGTGCCAGGTCGAATCCGCCTTCCGGCGCCACGTGCGTGTACGCGTAGAGCGCCACGTCGGCGACGGTGAAGCGCTCGGCGGCGAAGTATGCGCGGCCCTCCAGATGGCGCTCCATGACGGAGAGCGCGCGCACGCCCAGGGCGCGCTTCTGCTCGAGCAGCGCCCGCTTCTCCTCCGGCACCCCGATGTGCGCAACCCAGTGACGCACGGTGGCCACGTTCGGTTCATGGCTGTACTGCTCCCAGAACATCCATTGCAGCGCCTGCGCGCGCGCGAGGCGGTCCTCCGGCAGGTACGGCGTGCCTTCGGCCAGGTAGCAGAGGATGGCGTTGGACTCGAAGAGGTGGGTGCCGGCCTCGAGGCGCAGCACGGGGATGCGCCCCTCCGGGTTCTTCGCCAAAAACCCCGGCGTGCGCGACTCGCCCTTCACGATGTCCACTTCGATGCGCTCGAAGGGCATCCCGAGGAGCCGGAGCATCAGGCGGACCTTGTACCCGTTCCCGGACGGCAGGTAGTCGTAGAGTCGCAGCATCGCTTTTCCTCCCGGAAAGCAGCGTCGCCGCCTCGCGGGCGTCGCGCAAGCGATGCTTTCTCCGCCCGGGCATGAGAAAATCTCATCCGTGGAGCTGCCTTCCCTGAACGCGCTGCGCGCCTTCGAGGCGGCGGCGCGCCACCTGAGCCTGACGCTCGCCGGGCGCGAGCTGCACGTGACGCAGTCCGCGGTCAGTCACCAGGTGCAGAACCTGGAGGACGAGCTGGGGGTCGAGCTGTTCCGCCGCCTTCCGCGCTCGCTGCTCCTCACGCCGGCCGGAGAGGCGCTGGCCGCGGCGGCGCGCGATGCGTTCGGCCGCATCGAGGACGCGGCGCGCGCCGTCGATCGCCGGGCAGCGCGGCTGTGCGTCAGCGTACTGCCGTCGTTCGCCGCGCTCTGGCTGCTGCCGCGCCTCAAGCGCTTCCACGCGAGTTGGCCCCGGCTCGACCTGCGCATCCACTCCTCGCGCGAGCCGTGCGACTTCGCCCGCGACGGGGTCGACGTGGCGATCCGGTACGGCCGCGGCGGTTGGAGGGGGCTGCGGAGCGAAGAGCTGTTCTCGGAGGCGATCTTCCCGGTGTGCAGTCCGCGGATCGCGCGTTCCTTGCGATCGCCTTCCGACCTGCGGCGGCAGATGCTGCTCCACGACGAGGTGCGCGCGGCGCATGGCGGATGGCCGGAGTGGCTGCGCGCGGCGGGCGCTGCGGGAGTCGACGCCCGGCGCGGCACCATCTTCACCGATGCGCACCTGATGCTGCAGGCGGCGGCGGACGGGCAGGGCGTCGCGCTGGCGCGCAGCGCGCTCGCCGCGGGCGATCTCGCGGCCGGGCGGTTGGTGCGCCCGTTCGCCTGCGCGGTGCCCACGCGCTACCGCTACTTCCTCGTCTGTCCACCGGCGCACGCGCGGCGCCCAGAGGTGCGGGCGTTTCGCGACTTCCTGGTCGCGGAAGTGGCGCGTCAGGCCGGCAGGCCGAGGAACCCCATCAAGTCGAACGGTTCCTCCACGGGGCGCGGGTTCCCCTGACCCCGCCACGAGCGCGAGCGGCCGCAATTCATGCAGTAGACCAGGTCCCGCCCGCCCATTCCCTGGCCACCCTTGAGCGACCACGCCTCTTCCGCGTACTGCTCGCACTTCTCGCAGACCTGCACGCGGTCGGCCGGCTTGAATCCGCGCTCCTTGAGCTTCTTGCGCACGGCCGCAGCATGCTCGATCCACGGCGGCAGAGCCGGCTTCTTCCCCATCCCGGGCACGCTAGCATGACTTCGTGCCTTCAAACCCACCGCGGAGGCGCGGAGAGCGCGGAGTGATCCTTTGAAAAACCGGACCTCCGCGTCCTCAGCGTCTCCGCGGTAATCTTTTCGTCTTCTATCGGTCCGGAGGGGGGGAGCGGGAGATTCGTTCCTCGCGGGCCAGCACGAAGGCGCCCTTGCCGCGGTCGTAGGAGTAGGTGCTGACGGTGAGGCTGGAGTCCTCGTCGCCGTCGGGCTCGCGGATGCGGACGCGCCCCGGCTCGAAGTCCACCTGGGCGCGGAAGAGGTCGCGCTTGTTGAGCAGATCGACCAGCTTGCCGGCGCGGACCGTCTTCACCATCACCTCGCTGGCGGTGCGGCCGCACGTCTCGCAAGAGAGCAACACCTCAACGTCCGGTGCCCCGTCGCCCGTCACGTCCCGCGTGTCCACCCGCGAGATGCGCTCGTTCTCCTCGTCCTCCTCGCCGGTCACCCGCTCCCACATCGCCCGCCAGCGGCGCGGCCGCTGCGCGGTGGCCGCCTCCAGCTTCCACAGGGCGACGTATCCGCGCTGCGTGGCCCAGGCGGGCCCGGCCTCTCCGACCGCTTCCTGCCCGGGCGTCAGCGAGGTCCCCCACACGACCGCGTGCGGCTGGCCGTCCCACTCGACCCGCCTCACGAGCTTGAGCCGCACCCCTGGGAACGGCCGCGGGTGCAGCCCAGCCAGCTCGACGGGCAGCGGGCCCGGGCGGCGCTCCAGCACCACCGCGATGGCGCGCGAGGGCTGGGCGAGCGCGCCCTGCGCCTCGACGGTGGCGCGGTGCTCGGCGTCCTCCCACTGCAGGGTGAACAGCTTCTGGTCCTTCTCGCGCCGGAGCTGCTCGAGCACCGGCGCCCCCCAGCCGCGCGTCAGTTGCCATTCGAGGTCGGTGAGCGCCGGCGCAACCTGCGGGTCGAAGACGAGCCTCAGCGCGACGATCTCGCCGCCCGGCTTGGCGTCCTCCCAGGCGATCTGCACCCGCGCGATCCGGTCGGGATCTCGCGGGACCGCGCAATCCGCGTGTCCCGACGCAGGCGCCAGCGCCTCGGCGCACTCCTTGAGATCGGGCAGGAGGGCGAGCTGCTCCTTGGACTGGTCGAGCTCGAAGCGGCCGAACCGCCTCGGACCCGCCGCCGGCGGGGCGGCCGGCGGCGTGCCGTTCGCGCGCGGCCCGGTGCTGCCGGCCGGCGGTGCCGCGCGGCTGGACGACGCCGGTTGCGCCGGCGCGGGTCGAGCGGACTGCTGCGCCCTGGGCGCGCGCGCGGGCGGCGCCTGCAGGGCCAGCAGTGTGGCAAGGGCCGCGATCATCCGCTCGAGCGGGCTCCCTTCAGCCGCCGCCTTTCGGGCGGCGCCGCGCCTTCACGGCGCGGGCGATTCCAGCCGGGTCTACCCTTCCGCCGCGATCGTCACCTTGAGCTTCGCCGTCACCTCGGGATGGAGCTTCACTTCCACCTCGTGCGTGCCCAGCACTTTGAGCGGCTCGGGGAGATGGATCTGCTTGCGGTCCACCTCGTATCCCTGGCCGGTGAGCTGCTCGTGGATGTCCTTGCTGGTCACCGATCCGAAGAGCTTCTCCTGCTCGCCCACCTTGCGCGAGAAGCGCAGCTCGACCGAGGCGAGCTTCTTCGCCTGGGCGTCCATGTTCGAGCGGTGCTTGGAGGCGCGGGAGAGGATCCCCGCCTTCTCGTGCTCGAGCTGCCGGATGTTCTTCACCGTCGCCGCCACCGCCATCCCGCGGGGGAGGAGGTAGTTGCGCCCGTAGCCCGGCTTCACTTCGACCAGCGCGCCGGCCTTGCCCAGGTTCTCCAGGTCCTTGGTGAGGATGATCTTCATGTGCGCGCTCCTACGTGTGCTGCATCACGGTGTACGGGAGCAGCGCCACGTTGCGGCTGCGCTTGATGGCGGTGGCCACCTCGCGCTGGTGCCGGGCGCAGTTCCCCGAGATGCGGCGCGGGACGATCTTGCCCCGTTCGGTGACGAAGTACTTGAGCTCGGCGGCGTTCTTGTAATCCACCTTGAGGGTCTTGTCGGCGCAGTACCGGCACACCTTGCGCCGCCCGAAACCGCGGCCGCCTCCGCGCTCGTCGCCCATCCCGCCGCCGCCGCCGCCGCGCTCGCGCCCTTCGCGAGATCCGCCGGACCGTGGCCTGTCGTCCTTCTTGAATCCGTTTCCGTCCATGTCCGTCTCCTGATGGGATCCCTACTCGGGCTCCGGCTCGGGTCCGATCTCCGCTTCCGCCTCCGGCCGCTCGCGGCCGAAGCTGCGCTCCTCGCCGAACGGCTCCGGCTCGCGCGCCGCGCGCTCCGGCACCTCGGGATCCCCCGGCAGCTTCACGTCCGGTTCCACCTGCCGGGTGGCCGGGTCGACGTCGTCGGCCAGCTTGACCGACTGGTACTTCAGCACGTCGTCGGTCATGCGCAGGTTGCGCTCGAACTCGGCCACCATGTGCGTGTTCCCCAGGTAGACGAACCGGATGTAGATCGCCCGGAGGTGCTTCTTCACCTCGTAGGCGACCTTCTTCTTCCCCCAGTTCTCCACCTTGATGACCTTGCCGCCCTCGCGCTGCACGATGCCGCGCAGGCGCTCGACGATCTTGTCCACCAGGTCCTCGGCCAGGTCGGGCCGCAGGAGGAAGATGGTCTCGTACTCGCGCAGCCTGGTGCCGGGCGCGGGCTGCGCCGGCCCTCCACTCGTGTGCGTCTCTGCTTGCTGCATGTGCATCACCTCTTGGGTTTGCCGGAGGTCACGCCCCCGGCGAGGTCCACGTTCCCGTCCGCTTCGCCCTTCTCGCCGGCGGCCGTCTTCGGCCGCCGGTTGAACCGGTTCATCGCCGCCGCCGTCCCTTCGAGGAGGGCCGCTGCGGCCGCGTCGGCGGCCACCGGCAAGAGCTCCTCGACCACCTTCTCCTCCTCTTCCGCGAACCTCGCCAGCACGAAGTCCGCCGGATCCCACCCCTGCGGCGGCCGCCCGATCCCGAACCGGACCCGCACCGAGTCCGGCCCCAGGTGCTGCCGCAGGCTCTTCAGCCCGTTGTGCCCGCCGTCGCCGCCGCCCACCTTCACCTGGATGCGCGAAAGCGCCAGGTCCAGATCGTCGTGCGCCACCACCACCTCGCCCGGATCGATCTTCCAGAACCGGGCTGCGTGCCCCACCGACTCGCCGGACACGTTCATGAACGTCTGCGGGAGCACGATCGCGATCTGCTCTCCCCGAACCCTGCCGGTGCCCAGCACCGCGTTCCAGCGGGTCTGGTCGAGCGCCAGACCCAGTTTCTCCGCGGCCAGCCGGGCGATGCGGAAACCCACGTTGTGGCGCGTGCGCTCGTACTTCGCGCCGGGGTTGCCCAGGCCCACCAGGAGGCGCACGGGCGCTTACTTCTTCGCGCCCTTGTCCGCCCCGCCACCCTTCGCCGGGGCGCCGCCCGCCGCGGGCGCCCCACCCGCCGCCGGAGCCGCGCCCGCTGCACCCGGGGCAGCGCCAGCAGCGCCAGGGGCCGCACCCGGAGCGCCTGGAGCAGCAGCACCCGCCACCGCACCCTCGGCCCCAGGAACCGCCGCCGGTGCCGGAGCGACCTCCTCCTTCTCGGGGATGGTCACCACCGCGATGGTGGCGTTCTTGATCACGTTGGTCTTGAAGCGCACGCCCTCGGGCGGCTTGATGTCCGAGATGTGGATCGACTCGGCGATCTTGAGGTTCGAGACGTCCACTTCGATCTTCTCGGGGATCTGGCCGGGCTTGCAGATCACGGGGAGCGTGCGGCTGACCTGCTGCAGGATGCCGCCGTCGGTCACGCCGACGGGCTTTCCGATCAGCACCACCGGCACGTTGACCACCACGTCCTGGTCCATCCGGACTTCGAGGAAGTCGACGTGGAGGATGTGCCCGTCCACGGGGTCCTTCTCGTAGTCCTTGAACAGGACGGTGCGCGGGTCGCTGCCCGAGACCTCCAGCTTGATGACCGTGTTGAACTTGTGCGGTGTCGCGATGGCCTCGACCAGCGCCTCGGGATCGATGGCGACCATCAGGGGCTGCTTCTCGAACGGTCCGTAGCAGACGGCCGGGACCAGGCCCTTTGCGCGCAGCCGGTGCGCCGGGCCCTTGCCCGACTTCTCGCGGATCTGCGCTTGCAGCGTAGACGTGTCCTGCGCCATGACTTCCTCCGTGCCGGGCACCACCGCCGCGGCGGGCGAGCCGCAAGCCTGGGTCTGGTGGGCACCGGGGTGAGCTTCGAAACCGCCCGGAATCCTTCCGAAAGCGCGCCTGGATAGCACGCCGGTCCCGCCCGCGCAAGTCGCCAAAGAACTTCTACAGGGAGCGCGGGAGATTGGGGAGCGCAGGAGATGTTGCGGTGTTCGCCGCCCGCGAGCATCCCCGTTGGTTCCGATTTCGCCTCGTACTCTCCCACCCTCCCAAATCTCCCGCGCTCCCTGTGAGATTTGTAGGCCGGAGCGGCTAGACGAAGAGCGACGAGAGCGAATCCGCGGAGTAGATGCGGCGGATCGCCTCGCCGAAGATGCGGCCCACCGAAAGCTGGACGATCTTCTTGCACTCGTGGGCGGCCGGCGAGAGCGGGATGGTGTTGGTCACCACCAGTTGCTCGATGACCGATTCGCTGATGCGCTTGATCGCCGGGCCGCTCAGGACAGGGTGCACGGCGTAGGCGAGCACCCGCTTGGCGCCGCAGTCGAGCAGCAATCTGGCGCCCTGCGTGAGTGTACCGGCGGTATCCACCATGTCGTCGAGCAGCACGCCGATCTTGCCGCGGACGTCGCCGATCAGGCTCATCACCTCGGCCACGTTGGGCTTGCTGCGCCGCTTGTCGACGATGGCGAGGGTGGTGCCGAGCCGCTTGGCGTAGGCGCGCGCGCGCTCCACGCCGCCGGCGTCGGGGCTGACGATGACCACCTCTTCGGGGTTGGGGAACGCCTTGCGCATGTGCTCGACCAGCACGGGCGAGGCGTAGAGGTGATCGGAGGGCATGTCGAAGAATCCCTGGATCTGCCCGGCGTGCAGGTCCATGGAGACGAACCGATCGGCGCCCGCGCTGGTGATGAGGTCCGCCACCAGGCGCGCGGTGATCGGAGTGCGGGGGGCCACCTTCCGGTCCTGGCGGGCGTACCCGTAGTAGGGCATCACCGCGGTGATCGACGAGGCGCTGGCGCGGCGCGCGGCATCGATGAGGATGAGCAGCTCCATCAGGTGGTCGTTCACCGGCGTGGAGGTGCTCTGCATGAGGAACACGTCGCGGCCGCGGACGTTCTCGCCGATCTCGGCCTGGATCTCGCCGTCGGAGAAGCGCGTCAGCGAGGACTTGCCCAGGGGCTGCTTGAGGTAATCGCAGACCTCACGTGCCAGCGGCACGTTCGAGTTTCCGGAGAGGACGACGAAATCGGCGCCGGCCCCTGGGGGCTTCGTGTGCATGGCGGCCTTCTACACGGCCCGGGCGTCGGGCCTCAAGCCTATCCGGACGCAGCGGCCGCGGTGGTCGCCGGCGTGCCGCGGGCGAGCTCGCGCTCGTACTCGGCCAGGATGATCTTCTCCATCCGCTCGCGGGTCTCGCTGTTGAGCGGGTGGGCGATGTCCTTGAAGGTTCCGTCCTTGCGGCGTTTGGCAGGCATCGCCACGAACAGGCCGGTATTGCCGTTGATCACCTTCAGGTCGCGCACCACGAAGCACGCATCCAGCGTGATGGTCACGTAGGCCTTCAGCCGTTCCTCGTTGACGGGGAAGACGCGGACCTCGCTGATCTCCATGGTGGCCCCTCTCGATGACACCTCGCCCGATGCTAGGACGCTACCCGGCTGCCATCTAGGCTGTCAAACGGCCGCACCCCTGTTTCGACGAGCAGGGGCGCACGTTTGTCTACCCT
>DATFUN010000200.1:0-7872 GCA_035260805.1 Myxococcales bacterium
CGATCCGGGCCCGGACACCGGGCGCACCGCGAGAAGCTTCCCGCCTCCGGCGCCGGCTGCAGCGGTCGCCAGCAGCGCGATGACGGACGGGGTGCGCACCCGCGGGACGCTAGCACGCGCCCTCCCCCATCCCAAGCAACCGTCAGCCGCTCACCTGTCCTGCGTCGCGGCGCGCGCGTTCCCGCCGGGCGGCGTGCTCGATCACGTTCTTCACGTCCTCGCAGATCTGGCGCAGATCGTAGCCGACGGTGAGCTCGAGGTGGGAATTGTCCTTCACCGGACGCCAGAGGAAGTAGTCGCTGCGCGCCTTGCGGTAGATGCTGCTGGTGCTCTTGGCCGAGGCGATCTTGTCCAGGTCGCCGAAGAGGACGGCCATCGGGCAGTCGATCTCCTTGAAGTGCGCCTTGTAGTCGTAGCCCGTCCGGTAGCACTTCATCTCGTCGCGCCGGATCCAGCGGGCGAACTGCTCGACCACGCGGCGCGGTTCCTTCTCGCCGCCTTGGCTGAGCAGCCAGCGGAACTCCTCCGCGGTGACCCTGGCGGGATTGAGCAGGGACCCGAAATGACGCGCGACCAGCTCGTACCGCCGCAGGTTGCCGGGCGTCGACACGCGCGCGAGCTGCCGGAGGATGGCATCCACCGGCACGTGGCTGAAGCGCACGCCGGGAGGCCGCCCTCCCGCCGGGGCGAGCACGTCCGCCACCCGGTGGAGGAACCCGGCCCCGAAGCGCCGCAAGGCGTGCGCCGCTCCGTGCCGGGCCGAATCCAGGCCGGTGGCCGCGACGCACAGGGCGTCGATGAGCGGACCCAGCATGGCGGGCCCGAACAAGGCCGCCGCGCGCATGAGCAAGAAGCCGCGGCCGATGTCGCTCGGCGCGCCGATGGTGATGAGGCCCGAGAGATCGCGGTGGCTCCCCGCGTAGCCGTAGCCGAGCATCCCGCCCATGCTGTTGCCGAGGTAGACGACCCTGTCGCGCCGCGTGCGCTGCTTGACCGCGTGGACCGCGGCGGGAATGTCCTCCAGGAGATAGCTGTCGAGGTCCCAGTCCCAGTCGAGGTCCCGGGGGAGGGGCCGCTTCTCCTTGTCGCACAGCTCGATCTGCAGCTCGCGCGAGCTGCGGCCGTGTCCGCGCAGCTCGACGATGTGGCAGTCCGCCCCGAAGAGCAGCAGCCGCTTGACGAAGCTCGCGCACGTGAACGCGTGCCGGTTCTGCGACCACCCCGGGACGAGCAGCAGCGGCTCGCCCAGGATGGGCTGCTCCCACTCCTGCGGCACGGGCCGGTACCGGGTGATCTGCAAGACCCAGCCGTCGCGGGTCCGCGCGTCGTAGATCTCCTTTCGGTACAAAGACTTGAACGGGATCTCGTCCGGGGACGGGGCATGTGGAGCCTGGACGCGTCGCATGTTCGAAACCGGCCCCGGAGCCGGAAACTCCTCCCGCAAGGGCGCAGAAGCCCTGGGTCAAATGTAGGGCCTTGCTGCAGTCACGGCAAAAACGTTCACATCCGCTCGCTCGGCATGCGAGCAACCGTGCGACCACGCAGCGCGGCCTCCACCTCGGCAGCGAGGTACAGGGACCCGCAGCAGAGGACGCACCCGTCCATCCCCGCCGCGCCCCGGGCCCCCTCCAACGCCTCGCGCACCGTCGGATAGACCGCGCACCTCTCGTATCCCAGCCGCCGCGCCGCGGAAGCGAGCTCCTCCGGCGCCGCCGCCCGTGGCGACTCGACCGAGCAGAAGTGCGCCCCGGCCGCGAGCGGCAACAGCTCCCGCAGCATGGCCGCATGGTCCTTGTCGTTCATCGCGGCGAAGACGAGTTGGACTGGCCGCCGCCCCACGATGGCCGGTAGGGCCTGGGCCACTGCGCGGGCGGCGTGTGGATTGTGCGCCCCGTCGAGCAGCACCAGCGGAGCGCGAGCCACCACCTCGAGCCGCGCGGGCCAGCGCGCGGTCCGCAGCCCCTCGCGCACGTGCTCGGGCTCGACCGGCACTCCGCGGGACGCGGCCGCCTGCAAGAGCGCGCAGGCCAGCGCCGCGTTGGCGCGCTGGTGATGACCCGCGAGCGAAAGCCCGCCCGGCGCGGCAGACGCCGCGCTGTCCCCGACCACCCCCTCCCCCGCGCGCAGCGAGACGCGAGCGCCGTCCGGACCGGCATAGCAGAAGGGTCTGACGTCGCTGCTCTCGTATCGGTAGTCGCGGCCGGGCCGCCACAGGGGAATGCCCAGCTCGTCCGCGCGGGCCTGAAGGACGTCCGCGGCCGCCCGCGGCTGCCCCGCGCTCACTGCCGGCGCGCCCTTCTTCAAGATCCCCGCCTTCTCGGCTGCCACGTGCGAAAGCGTCGGGCCCAGCCAGCGGGTGTGCTCCAGCGCGATCGGCGCGATCGCGCACGCCAGCGGCTCGACCACGTTGGTCGCGTCGAGCCGACCGCCCAGACCTACCTCGACCACGGCCACCTGTACCCGGTCCTGTGCGAAGGCGAGGAACGCCATCAAGGTGGTCAGCTCGAAGAAGGTGAGCCCGTCGTCGCGCAGCGCCCACGGCACGCGCCGGGCGATCTCCGCCAGCAGGGATGCCGCGCGCTCCTCCGCGACCGGCTCCCCGGACACCCGGATGCGTTCGCAGAAGTGGAAGAGGTGCGGCGAGGTGTACAGCCCGGTGCGCAGCCCGGCTGCGCGCAGAGCAGCCTCGGTGAACGCGCAGGTGGATCCCTTCCCGTTGCTCCCGGCGACGTGCAGCGCCGGGCAGGCGAGGTGCGGAGCCCCGAGCAGCGAAAGCGCGTCGCGCATCCGTTCCAGCCCCAGCTTCATGCCGAAGTTGCTGCGGCGGAAGAGGAGCTCCTTCAGCTCCGCGAAGGTCACGGCAGCACCGGCAACGAGCGCGCCGCGCGCATGCTGCGCGCGCCTGACGCGGCCCGGGCCTCCGCGATCAGGCCGAATTCGGCCAGGTAGTTGCGCACCCGCTCGTCGAGGCTCGGCGCGGCGATGCGCGTGCACAGCTCGTCCGCCTGGTACGCGCGGCAGATGTCCGGCCGCCGATCGTAGATGCCGCAGAGGTTGTCCGCGGTGAGGTGCGGGCAGCGCGCTCCCAGCGGCTTGTCCAGGGCGGCGATGTCCGGCGCCACGCAGCAGGCGCCGCAGCGGGTGCATTCCATCAGCTGAGCAGGCCGAGGAGCTGCGAGAGCCGATCGCGCAGCTCCTTGCGCGGCACGATGGCGTCGATCATCCCGTGCTTCAGGAGGAACTCGCTGCGCTGGAACCCCTCTGGCAGCTTCTGCCGCAGGGTCTGCTCGATGACGCGCGGACCGGCGAATCCGATCAGCGCCCGCGGCTCGGCCAGGATCACGTCGCCTTGGAAGGCGAAGGAGGCGGCCACTCCTCCCGTGGTCGGATCGAGCAGCACGCTGATGTATGGCTGCCGCACGTGCCGGAAGCGCGCCAGCGCCGCGCTGCACTTGGCCATCTGCATCAGCGAGAAGATCGCCTCCTGCATGCGCGCGCCGCCCGAGGCCGAGAAGACGATGGCCGGGATGCGCCGCTCGGTCGCCCGCTCGAAGATGCGGGTCACCTTCTCGCCCACCACCGAGCCCATCGAGCCTCCCATGAACCCGAAATGGAAGGCACCGATGGACACCTCGCGGCCCGCCAGCCGGCCGATGCCGCTCACGAACGCCTCGGTCTCGCCCGCGCCCTTGGCGGTGCTGCGGATGCGATCGCGGTACCTCTTCGAGTCGGTGAACTGCAGCGGGTCGGTCGACTCGAGCCCGCGGTCGTGCTCGACGAAGCTGCCCGGGTCCAGCACCAGGTCGAGGCGCCTGCGCACCGGCAGCTCGAAGTGCTCGCCGCACTTGGGGCACACCTCGAGGTTCCGCTCGACCTCCTGCTTGTAGATGATCTCGGCGCACTCGTCGCACTTGATCCAGAGGCCTTCGAGGCGCGCGCGCTTGTCCTGCGCCGGCAGCTTGGGCGCAGGGACCTTGTGATACCAGGCCATTGCGGCCTTCTAGCACGGACTCAATTCAGCTTCTCGTCCTGCAGCCCGAAGAAGGTCTGGAGGGACTCGAGGATCCGGCTCTTCTCCTCGCGCACCCGCGCCTTCCTCTGGTCGGCGTTGAGGCCCTCGCGCACCGCGGCCAGCTCGACGCGGCGCCGGGCCATCACGTTGGAGACGCTCTCGGCGATCTGCGGACGCTGCTTGAGCACCCGCTGGAACGCCTCCTTGTCCAGCCGGTAGCACTCCACCTCGCTGGCGGCGATCACCGAGGCGGTGCGGGGTTCGCCGGTGACCACGCCCATCTCGCCGAAGACGTTGGGGGCCGCCATCCGGGTGACCAGCTTCTCGGCGCCGTTCTCGGCGCGGATCTTCACCTCCACCTCGCCCTTGGTGAGCACGTACAGCCAGTGCGCGGTGGCGTTCTGCCGGGTGATCACCTCGCCCCGGCCGAACGGCGCCAGGCGCATGAAGGAGGCGAGCTGCACGCGCTCCTCGCTGGAGAGCGAGGCGAGCATCTCGATCTGCTCCAGCGCGGCCACCCGGTGCGCCATCTCGCGCTCCTGCTTGCGCTCGCGGTGCTCCGGGTCGTCGTGCGAGACGAACACGGCCGTCCCCGGCAGCGCCAACGGGATGCTGGCGCGCTTGAGCGCCACGTAGACGCGCACCCGCACCGCGCTCGAAGTGGGGTCGTCCTGGGCCAGGTCGGTGAGCCAGTAGCGGACGGCATAGTTCGCGTAGCTCTCGCCGCCCTGGCGGGCGAAGTCGAAGCAGATGCAGTTGGGCGGCGGGAACGCGGCCACGTTGGGGACGGGGGTCGACTGCAGCGCGTCCTCGACGACGTTGATGACCTCCTCCGGCGAGTAGCGGAAGTCGACGTTGAAGTAGACCCACATCCGGTGCTGGGTGGGTTGGTCCTCGCGCTCGCCGAGGATGACGATGTTGTCGTTGAGCAGCGCGGAGTTGGGCACGATGACCGTGTCCCAGTTGCGGGTCTCGACCACCGTGTGCCGCCAGCGGATCGCCTTGACCCTGCCCTGCTGGCCGGTGGGGAGCTGCAGCCAGTCGCCGACGTGGATCGAGTCGTCGAGCTGCAGCGCGATCCCACCCAGCACGTTGCCCAGCGTGGCCTGCAAGGAGAGGCCGAGCACCACCGTGACCACGGCGCTGGTGGCGATGATGCCCGAGAGCTGCACCCCGCTCCGGTGGAGCATCCCGATGAAGGCCAGGATGTACGCCGCGCCCAGCGCGAGGTCGTGCACGATGTTGGCGATCTCGATGCGCAGCGCGAGCAGCAAGAGGTCGAAGAGCAGGATGGCCACCAGATCGATGACCACCAGCACTTCGAACAGGTCGGCCAGGAACCAGACCCGCCGCGACCAGCCCTCCGCGTGCACCCAGTGCAGCACCGCGGCCAGCCCGAAGGTGGTCGCGTAGAGCATCACGAGGATGGTGGCCCGCCGGATCCGACGCCGCTTCTTGGGCGCGAACCGGCCCACGAAGGCGGCCATCACCACCAGCGCCGCCGCCAGGACCAGGATGGTCGAAGGCGACGCGTACCCGAACCACTGCTGCGCCCGAGGGCTGGGCGCCGGAAAGGCGAACGGGTCCTGCGAATCGATCTGCTGCGAGACGATCACCGCGCCTGCCCCGGCGGCGGCCGCCGCGGCGGCGTTGCTCTGCTGCTGCTGGAGCTGCGCGGCCTGCTGCGACGGCTGCGCCGCGGCGCCCCCCTGCTGGGCGAGCGCGCGCGGCGGTGACGAGAACGCCGCGAGGAGCGCCAGGCACGCGAAGATGTTTTGGTTGCTCGACATCGACTTCGCCGGATCCCTCAGAACGTATAGACGTCGTCCAGCTCGCAGATCTGCAGATAGTCGCGGCGGAGGGCGGCGATCTCCTTCTTCACCTCGTCGATGACGCTGGGCTTCAAGTGGTACAGGTAGATGCGGGCGCCGCGCCGGTCGAGCTTTTCCAGCTCGCTCATCGCCGTGCGCGGCGTGAGGTGCCCGGACACGTCGGCCAGCCATTGCATCCGGCTGGGGAACGACACCTCCAGGAAGACCGCCTTGAGATCGGGGGTGGCGTTGATCGCGCGCCACAGCTCGTCGGTGGGCCCGGTGTCGCCGGAGAAGGCCACCACCCCGCTGCTCGATTCGAAGATGTACCCGACCGAGTACACCGGATGGTTCACCGGGATGGCGCGGATCCGGTACCCCTGGCACGTCACGTGCTGCCCGACGGGAATCTCCTCGAACGCGATCACCGGATTTTCCGCGGTGGGGATGACGCGGAAGTCGGGCCAGACGCGGTTGTTGAAGACGTCCTTGTCCATCGCCTCCATGGTCTCGGCCGGACCGTGGACGACCACCGGCTTCTGCCGATGGCCGACCAGCACGTCGGTCATCAGCGGTACGTCCTTCACGTGATCGAAGTGGCTGTGGGTCAGGAAGATGTCGTCGATCTGCACGATCTCGTCGAGGGTCAAGACCGAGGTGATGGCGCCGCCGTCCACGCAGAGCTTGCCGTCGACGAGGAAACAGGTGGTGCGGTGCTTGGGCAGCTCTCCGCCGTGGCAGCCAAGGACACGCAGCTTCATCAAGTATCCCCGAACCGTTCCTTCATCTCCAGGAACTCGAGATACTTCTGCATCTTGCCCAGGTCGGGGACCACCACGCCATCGGGCTGGAGGAGGATGATGCGCGCCTTGGCGATCTTGTCGAGCGCCGCCTGCACCGCGTCGACGGAGAGCCCCATGCGGCCGTGCAGCTCGGCCGCGTTGATGGAGACCAGCTTTCCTTGCGGAGTGTCGCGTCCCCTGGTCGCGCTCGAGAGGAGGAAGTGGACCACGCGGCTGGCGGAGTCCTTCAGCAGCAGATTCTCGATCTGCTGATCCGCCTCCTGGAGCCGGTCGGAGAGCTTCTTGATCAGGCGGACGGCGATCTCCACGTTGCCGCGGATCATAGCCTCGAAAGTGCGGGGATCGATCACCAGCAGCTTGCCATTCTCGGCCATGACCGCCCCGGCCGAGCGCGGCTTGTTGTTCAAGATGGCCATCTCGCCGAAGAACTCGCCGGCGCCCAGGGTGGCGAGGATCTTCTCGGTCTCGCGCACCTTCTTGGTGATGTTCACTTTTCCAGACTGGACGACGAACATCTCCCGCCCGGGCTCTCCTTCGCGGAAGAGCACCTGGCCCTTGGGGAACTCACGGCCGAAGCGCTGGAAGAGCTGGTCCTCTCCTGCCATGTCCCCTCTCGTCCGCCCCCAGGTCACCGGCGGTCCCGCGCGCGGGAATGGCGGGGCGGCCACCTACGCTCCGTCCCTCAGTCGTATCAGGCGGGCGCAAGGCCGGTCAATTTTCCGACATTGTGTAGAAAGGTAAGAAAAACCGAATCGTTTGTGCTTGAACAATCGAGCATCGGGCGCCCGATCGGATGGTCGACCGGCAGCTCGAAAAGGACCTGCCCGCCAGGTTCAGGCCGCCCGTTCGAGGCCTCCCAAACCGCGGTTGGTGCGTGTCCGACGCGTGGTGCATTGACGGATGCTACGCACAAGCGCATGTGGGGACACGTACGGAAAGGGACTCCTCGAACGAGGAGCACGAAGCCCGCCGTCCGGTCCCCAGCAGCGCGAACGAGTACGAGGCGCAAGGCCGCACGACGGGCCCTCTCCGCGAAAGGGGGTGAGCGAGAGGACTCGCACCACCGCGCCGCACACGCGGCGTGGGTTCCGAAGTGGCCGCAAGCAGGAGGGGTTGCAAAGAAGGGGAATCGACCATGGTCTTCGAATCGTGGGCCCGCAGCACGCGGTTCGCCGTGCTGGTAGCCGTTCTCGTCCTGGCATCGAGCGCCGCGGCGGCGCCGGTAACGCGCACCAACCCGAACAGA
>DATFUN010000201.1:0-4305 GCA_035260805.1 Myxococcales bacterium
GCGCTGGCCGCCGCGCTGGGCGCGGAGGTCTGCGAGATCTGCTCCGACGTGGACGGGGTGTACACGGCCGATCCGCGCGTGGTGCCCGCCTGGAAGCGGCTGTCCGAGCTTTCTCACGAGGAGATGCAGGAGCTGGCGCTGGCGGGTGCGCGGGTCTTGAACGCGCAGGCGGTGGAGTTCGCCCGAGACCGCGGCATCGTCATCCACGCCCGCAGTACCTTCGCGCCCGGGCCGGGGACGCGCATCGCGCCGCGCGCCTCCCGCGAGCTGCGCATCTCGGGCGTCGCGCAGGATCCCGATCTGTTGGTGGTGCGCGCGGAGGATGGCTCGATCCTGGTGGACCTCCTGCAGAAGCACGGCGCCTGGCCGCGCGAGCTGTGGCTCGAGGCCGGGTCGGCCAGGCTCGCGCTGGTGCCGCTCGAGAACGTGCACGGCGCACAGGTCCTCCTGGACGCCCTGCGGGCCACCCCGGGAGTGACGGTCGAGGAGGGGCTGGCGCAGGTCTCGGTCGTCGGCAGCGGCATCGGCGCGTCGGGCAACGAGCTGGCCCGCGCGCTGCGCGCGGCGCAAGTGACGCCGCGCGCGGT
The DNA here is from genome assembly GCA_035260805.1 of Myxococcales bacterium. GTDB lineage: Bacteria > Myxococcota > Myxococcia > Myxococcales > 40CM-4-68-19 > VBKO01. Next base: position 588 of record DATFUN010000201.1, read on the forward strand.
GCTCGTCTCGCCGCTGCGCATCGCGCTGCTCGTGCCGCGGGCCGCCGCGGCCGACTGCGTCCGGCGGCTGCACGCCGAATTCGTGGAGGGGAGCTGACCATGGCCAGGGTGAAGAAGCGGGTCCCGCGCAAGGCGGCGCCAAGGAAGGCGGCGCCAAGGAAGGCGGCGCGCAAAGCCCCAAGGGCTGTGGCCGGTCCCCGCGCCGCAGAGCGTGACGTGCTGGTCCGGCGCATCGCGGAGGCGCTGGGCATCCCGCCGGAGGAGGCGCTGCTGCGCGCTCTGCGCGAGCTGGCGGAGCGGGTCGCTCCGCCGAAGCCCTCCCGGCCCGATCCGGCCCACGTGCAGGCAGAGAAGCTGCACGCGCCGCCCGGAGCGCTGCCGGAGCGCCTCTACCTGCTGCTCGACGGACGCGGGTTGGACGGCCGGGGCATGCCGGTCGAGGCGATCGACGTGCCCACCGTGGTGGGCAGCGAGCGCCATTGCACGGTGTGGGTCAACTCGCCCCAGATCGAGACGCGTCACCTGCAGTTCACCCGCGACGACGGGGACTGGTACCTCGAGGACCTGGGCAGCACGCACGGCACCTTCCTGGGCGACCAGCGCATCACGCGCCGCCGGGTGGAGCACGGGGACGAGTACCGCCTGGCCGGCTACTTGAGGCTGCGGATCGAGCTGCGCTGAAGCGGCGGCGCTCGCGCGGTCTATCCGGACGCGACGTCGATGCCCGCCAGATCCGCGGCCGCCACCACGCGGGGGTGTACCGAGCGCGCCTCGTCGGCGATGCGCTCGCCGTCGACCGACGGGGAGAAGTGCGTCAACAGGAGCGTGCCCGCCGAAGCTTCCAGCGCGATGCGCGCCGCCTCGACACCGGTGGAGTGGCCGCGCTCGTGGGCAAGGTCGGCGCGCGCGTGCTCGTAGGTGGACTCGTGGACGAGCACGTCGGCCGACCGTCCGAGCTCGACGGCCGCGCGGCAGGGCGTGGTGTCCAGCGCGTACGCGACCGAGGGGCCGCGCCGCACCGGGCCGAGGAACTGCGATCCGTCCAAGCGGCGCCCGTCGGGCAGCACCACGGTGCGCCCTTCCTTCACCTCGGCCAGAAGGGGCCCGCGCGGCACCCCCGCCGACACCGCCGCCTCGACGTCCAGGGTGCCCGGCCGATCGGGGAGCGACACGCGATACCCGAAGGTGGGCACGCGGTGGGCGAGGGGTCGGGTTTCCACGGCGAAGGAGATGGCGGCGTCCGCGGGGAGCTCGAGCCGTCCTCCCTCGCCGTCCAGCTCGACGATGAGCAGCGGCAGGCCTCCGATGCCGAGCGACCCCGCGCGGGCGAGCGCGTCGAGCAGCGCGGCGATCCCGCGCGGGCCAGCGACCGTGAGCGGACGCTCCCGCCCTTCGAGACCCAAGGTCCCGAGAAGGCCGGGCAACCCATTGAAGTGGTCGCCGTGCAGGTGCGTGATCAGCACCGCTTCCAGGCGCGAGAAGGAGAGCCCGGCCCGCAGCGCGGCGACCTGGGCGCCCTCGCCACAATCGCACAGCACCCACGCTCCCTCGGCGGCGACGGCCAGCGCCGAGGCGCCGCGTGCCAGGGTGGGCCTTCCCGCCGAGGTGCCGAGCGGGACCACGCGGAGACGGAAGCTGGAGGTCCGCGCGCGGGCTTGCGCGTCGCTCGCCGCGACCGAAGCCTCTTCGGGGAAAGCCGTCACCCGGTGCGCTCCAGGACCAGCGCGTGCCGGCCACAGAGCCGCGCCGTTCCACCCTGGATCCGCGCAGGCCGGGCCCCGGGAACGGCGTAGGGCTCGGCGCCGGAATCCAGCACCGCGCGCCACCGGCCCGCGGGAAGGTCCACGTCGCGCTCCTCCTCCGAGAAGAGCACCACCAGGGCGATCTCCTTCCCCGCGTTCCAGCGCCGCATCAAGAGGGCTGCGCCGTGGCGGCGCGCCTCCAGCGCCTCGGGGCGATCGTCCTGCAGGGCCGGATGCTCGCGGCGAAGCGCCAGCAAATCGCGGTGCCAGAGCAGCGCGGCGCGGCCGGCCGGCGTGTCCCGGCGCGCGCGGTCGATCTTGCTGCGCAGGAAGGTCTGCTCGTCCTGCGGGTCCGGGACCTCGCCGGCCCAGGAGAAGGCCTTGAACTCCTCTTGCCGGCCCTTGCGAACGGCTTCCACCAGGGCCGGATCGCCGTGGCTCACGAAGTACTGGAACGGTTCCGGGGCGGCCCACTCCTCGCCCTGGAAGAACAGCGGAAGCGCCCGCGAGAGCGCGGTCAGCGCCGCGGTGACGCGCAGCCCGCCGGGCGAGGTCAGCGCGACGAGCCGGTTGCCGCGCGCCCGGTTGCCGATCTGATCGTGGTTCTGGGCCGCAAAGACGAAATGCCGGCCGGGCAGGTGACCACCGGGCGTGCCGTGCCTCCGCCCCCGATGCTTCGAGTACGTCCCGGCGTAGTGCCAGCCCGAGCGGAGGGCCGAGACGAGGGCGTCCAGGGGGTCGAGCACCGGCGGCGCGAAGTCTTCGTAGTACCCGGACGATTCACCAGTCAGCGCCACGTGCAAGGCGTGGTGGTAGTCGTCGGCCCACGCCGCCGCGAGCCCGTACCCGCCGCGCTCCGGAGCCTCGACGAGCTTCGCCTCGTTGAGGTCGCTCTCGGCGATGACGTGGATCGCCCGTCCGGTTTCCCGCGCCTCGTGTTGGACCGCGTCGTTCAGCTCTCGCAAGAGGTGCACGCGGGAATCGTCGACGATGCCGTGCACCGCGTCCAGCCGCAGCCCGTCGAATGCGCCGCCGGCGCTCGCCACCCAACGCAGCGCATTCTCGATCACGAACCTGCGCACGGGGCCCGAGTCGGGCCCATCGTAGTTCACCGCGTCTCCCCACGGCGTGCGGTGGCGGGAGGTGAAGTACGGCCCGAACTCGCCCAGGTAGTTCCCCTCCGGTCCGAAGTGGTTGTAGACGACGTCGAGGAAGGCGGCGAGTCCCCGCGCGTGCGCGGCGTCGACCAGGCGCGCGAGCCCCGAAGGCCCGCCGTACGCCGCGTGCGCGGCGAATAGATCGACGCCGTCGTAGCCCCAGTTCCGTGCTCCGGGGAATTCCGCGACCGGCATTACTTCCACCGCCGTGTAGCCCGCCTCGCCCAGCTCGCCCAGGTGCCGGGCTGCGCCGTCCGCGGTGCCCTCGCGCGAGTACGTGCCGAGATGGATCTCGGAGAACACGAGCCGCTGCAGCGGGTGCTGCGGACTCCGCGACCGCGGCGCGATCGCTGCCAGGTCCACGACTTCGCTCGGGCCGTGCACGCCGTCGGGCTGCAGAAGCGAGGCGGGGTCGGGCCGCTCGCGCCCGTCCGGGAAGCGAAAGACGTAGCGCGCGCCGGGTCGGACCCCCTCCAGGGTGGCGGCGTAGTAACCCTCGCCGTCCGAGGCGAGGCGGGCGGTGGGACCGCCGGCGATCTTCACTTCCAACGAGCTCGCGCGCGGGGCCCACACGCGGAACGAGGTGCCATGCGGGCCGGGGACCGCGCCGAGCCAGGGCTGCCAGGGCATGGCGCGAAGCTAGCTCTCCGATCGCACGGCTGCCACAGTCGCCGCGGAAACGGCGGAGCTGCGCGGTTCGCGCCAAGGGGGCCGGGGATGCGTTCCGGGCGCGCGCTACTGGGAAGGAGTCGGCGTGAACACCCAAGGGTAGGCGACGCGGAGCTTGCCCCCCGACTGCGGCTTGTCGAACTCCCAGCC
>DATFUN010000202.1:0-5648 GCA_035260805.1 Myxococcales bacterium
CCTTGCCGGCCTCGGCCGTGCGCTCGCGCGCATCTCCGGCGATCCCGGCGCGGCCGCGCAGCACGCCGCCTCGCTCGAGCCGGCGCTCTCCGGGCTGCGAGATGCCGTGGAGAAGTACGGAACGCTCAGCGTGGCGGTCGAACCAGGTGCGCTGAGGTTCGAGGGCGAGCGGGTGTACGCCGACGAGCTGGGCGCGGCGGGGTTCTGCTCGCGCCTGTACCGGGACGGCATCCGCGCGCTGACGTTCCGGCGCGGGCTGATGATGCCCGACCTCCTCGCCTTCGCGGTCGCTGCCGTGCCCGGCGGTCCGGAAGGCGAGGCCGACGCCGCCGAGGAGTTGTGGAAGGCCGACCTGGGCAGCATCCAGTACACCGCCGCGCCCGGCGATCGGCTGGACGGGGCCCATCCCGCCGCTGCCGCCTTCGCGCAGGAGGTGCGGGAGCTCGCCGCGCGCGCGAGCGAAGCGGTCGAGTACGTGGACGCCGATGCCGCGCTGCTCGACCGGACCCAGCCGCCTCCCCTGTGGTCCGAAGAGCAGCACCGCAAGAACGATCCGCAGAGCTGGAGCGAGCTGGCGCGCCGCGGGGCGCTCACCATCGAGCGCATCGTCGAGGAGGACCTGGCGGGATGGGACCTGGAGGCGCTGGAGGAATCGTTCGGGCGGCTCCTCGACGAGATGGCCCGCCGCGCGGAGGTGCCGGCGCTGGTCGCGGCGCTCGCGGGCGCGGCGCGCATGGGAGGAGCGCACGCGCCTTCGTTCCGCGCCTTCCTCGGGCGCCGGCTGGCCAGCGCGGAGCGCCTCGGCCGGGCCGCCGAGCTGGCCACCGCGCCCGTCACGGCGGCAGCGCATCTCTTGCCCGCCTGGACCGCGCTCTTGCCCGACGATGCGGGCCCCGCATTGATCGATGCGCTGTGGAGCGCACGTCCAGACGTGGCGCCGGCGCTGGCGGCCGCGGCGGCGCGGCGGTGCGAGTCGTGTCCAAACGAGGTGGCGGAGGTGCTGCGCGAAGCGCCGGCCGCCATCGCGCAGGCAGCCCTGGCGGCGCTACCCGAGGCGGACCGCGCCCGGATGGCCTCCGAGGCGCTCGAACACGCGGATGCGGAGGTCCGGACGCAGGCGGTGCCGCTCCTCGCATCCGATCCGCGCCTCGCGCTGGAGCGGCTTGCGCCGCTGCTCGACGATCCGGCGCTGCGGGCCACCGCCGCCGAGGCGCTCTCGTCCTGTGGGGCGCCGGCGGACGAGGCTGCCGCTGCGATCGTCGAGCGCCTCTCCTCGTCGAAGCTCGGGGACGAGGACCTCGCCGCGCTCTACCGCGCTCTCGGGCGCCTGGCCGCTCCGGCCGCGCGCGCATTCCTCTCCGAGCGTCTCGGCCGGCCCGCGAAGGGGTTCTTCAAGCGGCGCCGGTCGGAGCAGGAGCAACTCGTCGCGGTGGAGGCGCTCGCGGCCGACGGATCGATGAGCGCGCTCCGCCTCCTCGAGGAAGCGGCCGATCCGAAGCGCGGACACGCGCCCGCCGTGGTGTCCGCCTGTCTGGCCGCCGCCGAACGGCTGCGCTCGCGCCGGCAGGTCCGCGAGGGTGACCGATGAGCGGCCGGGGGCCGCGGCCGCCGCCGCCGCCGGTCGAGGTGCTTCCCGAGACGGAAGCGACCCGCGAAGACCGGCAGCAGATCGGCGAGAAGGCGCTGGTCGCGCTGTGCAGCGTGCTGCGCAATGCGCGCAGCTACAGCTGGGAGCATGACGTGTTCTCCTCGCAGCTCGATGCGCTCCAGCAGGCGATGCTCGAGCTGCTCGGCAGCGACGGCACCTTCGAGCTGGACCTCGCCGGGGATGCATTCCACGTCAACGGGCAGCCGATCCGGCTGCAGCCCGGCGCGGTCCCGCTCGCGGCCGCGCTGCGGACCGAGCTTCGCCAGCGTGGCGTGACCGGGCTGCGCGCCTCCCTGGCTCCTCCCAAGACGGACCTGCGGCTCCTGCTGCGGCTGTTCCGGCCAGCGCCTCCTCCGCGGCTCGAGGAGCGCGGCGATCCGTCGCGGCCGTTCGCGGTGCTGCGCCTGCGGCTCGGGCCGGAGGCGGCGTCGACGGGTCTCGCCGAGCGGACGGTGCGGCTGGCCGAGGCGTACGCGGCAGCGGCGGCCTTCGTGAACCAGACCATCCAGCAGCTCCGGATGGGCGCGCCGCCGCTCCCGGTGCGCACCGCGGGACGGATCGTGCAGGACCTGATCGACCTGCAGCGCTCGATGCCGATGCGGTTCCTCGCGCTCGCGCGGGTAAAGGTCGAGGAGGGCGACCGTTACTGGGGTGTGCACGCGGCCAACGTGGCGGTGCTGGCCATCACCTTCGGCTCGCGGCTGGGGATGTCCAAGAAGCGGCGGCACGACCTGGGAATGGCGGCGCTGTTCCACGACGTCGGCATGGCGGCCATCCCGAAGACCGTGCTGCAGAAGTCCGGCAAGCTGGACGAGAGAGGCCTGCGCGCGGTGAAGGCCAGCCCGCTGCTCTCCGCGCGCGCCATCCTGCGAGACGGCGAAATGTCCCTCGCCGCCCTCGAGCGCGCCCAAGGGGCATACGAGTGCCATCTGGACCTCGTCCCGCGCGAGGACACGGTGCCGGAGATCGGGCTCACCGGCCGAATGCTGGCCATCTGCGAGTCCTTCGACGCGCTCACCACCACCCGACCGTTCCGCGCCGCGCACGGGCTCAAGGAGGCGACGCGCATCATGACCAGCGAGCAGCTCTTCCGATTCGACCCGCAGCTCGTCGACCTCTTCGTCGGCGTGGTCGCGCGGATGCTCGCTGCTACAGCGCCCGCACGATGAGGCATTTCAGGTAGCGCGTCTCCGGCACGCCGAGCAGGGTGGGGTGATCGCGGGCTGCGCCGCGCCGCTCGATCACCTGCACCGACCGCCCCGCGTCGGACGCCGCGCCCAGCACGGTGTGCTCGAACGCCGCGTCGTCGATGTGGAACGAGCAGCTCGCTGTCACCAGGACGCCCCCGGGCGAGAGCAGGTGGAACGCGCGCAGGTTGATCTCCTTGTACCCGCGCAGCGCCGCCGGGAGCGAGCCCTTGGTCTTCGCGAACGCCGGCGGGTCGAGGACGATGGTGTCGTAGACCTGCCCTTCGTCGGCCTGGTCGCGCAGCAGATCGAAGGCATTGGCAACCTGGAAAGTGACGTTCGCGGCGCCGTTGCGCGCGGCGTTGCGCCGGCCCTCCTCGGCGGCGCGCTCGCTGATGTCGACCGCGGTCACCGCCTCGGCGCGGCGCGCGAGCTGCAGCGCGAAGGCGCCGCCGTAGGTGAAGCAGTCCAGTGCGCGCCCGCGCGCATAGCGGCCCGCCTCGATGCGGTTCTCCGCCTGGTCGAGGAAGGCGCCGGTCTTCTGTCCTTCGAGGAGATCGGCGACGAGCTTCACCTCGCCCTCGAGGAACTCGACCGGACCGGGCTCGGCGCCTCGGAGCAGGCCCTTGCGAAGCGGCAGCCCTTCGTGGGCGCGCACCTTCACGTCGTTGCGCTCGACGATCGCCCGCGGCTTCCACAGCTGCTGCAACAGATCGGCGAACAGCTCGCGGCGAGCGTCGGTCGCCTCGATCAGCGTCTGCACCACCAGGCAATCGGCGTAGCGATCCACCACCAGGCCCGGAAGGAGGTCCGCCTCCCCGTGCACCACGCGCGCCGCGCGGCGCAGCTCGGGATCGGGTCCGGCGGCGTCGCGCAGCGCCCTGGCCTGGATCAGACGCCGGGCGAAGAAGGCCTCGTCGATCGGCTCGTCCTCGCGGGTCAGGAGCCGGACGGAGATCTGGCTCTGCTTTCCGTAGAAGGCCTTGCCCACGAACCAGCCACGGTCGTCGACCAGCCGGACGACTTCCCCGCCCTGAAGGCCCGACGGCGCGCGCAGATCGGTGCGGTACACCCAGACGTGGCCGGAGCGGAGCCGCTCGAGCCCGCGCCGCGAGAGCGCGACCTCGGGCTCGGCGCCGTCCTTGCGCGCGATGCGGGCGCTGGCCGGGCGCGTCGCGTTCCGGGAAGGCATGGCGCGACTCTATAGCGCGTTTTGTGTACGCTCACCGCGCAGGACCTTCTCGACGACGCCCTCATAGGAGTGGACGCCATGCTCGCGCTTGCCCTCGTCGCCGCCGCCGCATCGACCACCGACGCGTATCTCGACCAGACCCGCACCCGTTGGGAGGGTCTGTCCCAGAAGCTCTGGGAGTACGCGGAAACCGGTCTCCACGAGGAGAGGTCCGCGGCGGCGATCGAGGAGCTTCTCCAGAAGGAGGGCTTCAAGCTCGAGCGCAACGTGGCCGGGATGCCGACCGCGTTCATCGCCACCGCCGGCAGCGGGGCGCCCGTGGTCGCCATCATGGCCGAATACGACGCGCTCCCCGGGCTCTCGCAGAAGCCGGGCGAGGCGAAGAAGGACCCCGAGAAGGAGGGAGCGCCGGGCCACGGATGCGGGCACAACCTGCTCGGGACCTCGGCGGTGGCCGCGGGCATCGCCGCGAACCGGGCGCGCCTGGAGCAGAAGCTCCCCGGGACCATCCAGATCTTCGGCACGCCGGCCGAGGAGCTGCTGCTCGGCAAGGTCTTCATGCTCAAGGCGGGCGCCTTCGAGAAGACCGACGTCGTGCTCTCCTGGCACCCGGAGGCGGCGAACCAGGTGGTCACGCGGCCCCGCCTCGCGCTCACCGCGACCGAGGTGGAGTTCTTCGGCAAGACGGCCCACGCCGCCGCCTCGCCGTGGCTGGGGCGCAGCGCGCTGGATGGGATGGAGCTGTTCGACATGGCCATGGCGCTGATGCGAGAGCACATCCAGCCCACCGCGCGCATCCACCGCGTCATCAAGGACGGTGGCAGGGTGCCCAACATCATCCCCGATTACGCGAAGATCCAGACCTGGCTGCGCGACCAGACCGGCACCGCGGTCGACGACCTGCTCGCGCGCATGCGCAAGGCGGCCGACGGGGCGGCGCTCGCCACCGAGACGCGCGCCAAGGTGACGCTGCTCGCCTCCACGCGCGACCCGCTCAACAACCAGGTGCTCGGGCAGGTGATGCAGAAGGAGATGGAGCGCGTCGGCGCCCCGAAGTACGACGAGAAGGAGCAGACCTTCGCCAAGGCGCTGCAGAAGGAGATCGGCGTGGAGCAGTCGGGACTCGCCACCGAGGTGATCCCCTACGGCCCCAACCACGGCGGCACCGCGTCATCCGATCTCGGCGAGGTGAGCGCCGCCGTCCCGCTCGCCGAGCTGAACATCGTGGCGCGCCCGATCGGCACCGCCGCCCACCACTGGGGGCAGACCGCCTGCGCCGCGCACCCGGTCGGACTCAAGGGAATGCTGGTCGCGGCGAAGGTGCTGGGCGCCTCCATGGTGGATCTCCTCTCGGACCCCAAGCTGGTCGCCGCCGCGAAGGAGGAGTTCCAGAAGACGACGAAGGGGAAGCCCTACCAAAGCCCGCTGGCACAGGACGCGAAGCCGGTCGTGTATTGACCGGCGTTCTCCGACCGTCGGAACCGGGCGAGTCAGTTCGAGGCTGTACGACTAGCGGGCTGTTGCACGGGAGCGCGATCGAGCCAAGCTTGGAGCGCCGCGGCGGCGGCGTCGGAATGCTGACCGATGCCGCGCCGGGCGAAAATTGATTAGTGCCAATATC
>DATFUN010000203.1:0-3744 GCA_035260805.1 Myxococcales bacterium
ACCTCGGGAGGAGGCGCGCGCGACTCGATCCGTGCCCGCAGCGCATCGAGCCGCTCCGCCAGATCCGCGCCCTGCGCACCCGCCTCGTCGCGCAGCTCCCGGGCCGCCTCCACCACGAAGTTCTGCTGCTCGGCGAACTCGTCCGGCGAGAGCACCTCGCCTTTGGGACCCACCGCGCGCGGGTAGTCCCCGGCCACGTAGTCGAGCAGCGCCACCGCGCGCCGCAAGCTCTGCCCCGGCTGCGCGCGCGCCGGCAGGGCGGCGGCGCTGAGGGTGAAAATGAGAATCAGTCTCAACACCGCCGGACAGAATACTGGCCGGGCGGACGGTTGTCACTCCCCCCGAACCGTGGCAAGCCGTCGCACTCACATGCCCCTGAGACTGCCCGGTTTCTTCCTGCGTACCCGCGACGACGGCGCCACACATTCCGAGGCGGCGCACATCCCCGGCGGGCGCTCGGTGCGCGACCTGGTGTTCGGCGCCAACGACGGCCTGGTGGCCGCCTTCGCCGTCGTCTCCGGCGTGCACGGGGGCGACGTGTCCACGCACATCATCCTGCTCGCCGGGATCGCGGAGCTGCTCGGGGGCACCATCGCGATGGGGCTCGGCGCGTTCCTCGCCGCCAAGTCGGAGCGCGAGTACATCCTCTCCGAGCGCGCCCGCGAGGAGTACGAGGTGGAGCAGTTCCCCCACGAGGAGCGGCGCGAGGTGCGCTCCATCTTCGAGCAGAAGGGCTACCGGGGGCAGGCGCTGGACACCATCGTGGAGCACGTGACCGCCGATCCCAAGTTCTGGGTGGACACCATGATGACCGAGGAGCTGGGGCTGTCGGTCGCGCCGACGACCGCGCCGCTGCGGTCGGGCCTGGTGGTCGCCCTGGCCTACGCGGTCGGGGCCGCGTTCCCGGTCCTGCCCTATGCGTGGTCGCTCAGCGTGGACCGCGCCTTCGCCCTCTCCATCGCGCTGACGCTCACCGCCCTCTTCGGGGTCGGCGCCGCCAAGACGAAGATGACCGGCCGGCCGTGGCTGCGCAGCGGCCTCGAGTCGGTCCTGGTCGGCGCGATCGCCGCCGCCGCCACCTTCCTGGCCGGCCGCCTGGTCGCCGGGGCCCTCTAGATGAGCGACGCTCCCGAGCGGGAGCTGGCGCGCGCCCTCGAGCATGGGCTGCGCGACGGCTTCCCCGAACGCGCGCGGACGGCGCTGCATCTGGCCGAGCTGCTCCTCGACGCGGTCGACGAGGCGCTGCCGCTGGCGCGCGGAAAGGGCAGCTCCGCGGAGCTGGAGCTCCTCGCCCAGCGCGCGGACGTGTACGGCTGGGATGGCCCTCCGGGCTGGGACGAGGTGCTGGCGCGGGGAATCGGCGAGCGCGGCGAGCTTTTGCCTGGCTTCAGCCCGCTGGACGGACTGGGCGACCTTCCGGGGCGGGAGGACCAGCGGCAGCTCGCCGCGGACCGGGTGGAAACCGAGGCGCAGCGGCTGCTCGCGCTGGGGCGCGAGGCGGCCCAGCTGGGCGCCTCCTCGGGAGCGTCGGCCACCGAGCTGGCCGCGCACCCCACCCTTCCCCCGGGAGGGATCCTGGTCGCCACCCACGCCTCGCTCTTGCGGCTCCTCTCGCTCTCCTCGGCGAGCACGCTGATCGAGCTGCCGGAGGACTTGCAGGCGGGTCAGCTCCCCCCGCCCGCGCTCCAGGCGATCGTCGCCGAGATCGAGGCCCGCGCGGCATCCGGCAGCGACTTCGCCGGCGCGCAGGAGGAATGGCTCGCCCGCCTTTCCAAGCAGAACGCCTCGGCGAAAGATCCGGTCTTCCGCACCTTCTTCGCCGGCGTCTCGCAGTCGCTGCGGCTTTCGCTCTCGCTCCGATCGTGGCTGGACGACGCGCGCGAAGGCCGGTTGCCGTCCGACCTGGAGACGCCCGTCGGCGCCGTCGGCGCGTGGCAGCCGGAGCGCTGGCGGAGCATGCGCCACGGCGTTCCTGCGGCGTGGATCCGCGAGCTTTGCCCTGCGCAGCCGGAGACGCCGCCGCTCGCGCGCCTGGGCCGCGAGTGCGAGCAGGCCCTGGATCTCGCAGGCAGGCTGTGGACGGCCAAGGACCTGTCGCTCTCCGGGTTCGCCGCGCTCGCCACCCTGCTCTTCGCGCGCACCTGCTCCGCCCTGGCGCTGCGCGAAGAGCTGGGATGATCGTCCACGGTCGAGCCACAGCGGGCGAAAAGCCGAACGCTGAGACGCGGAGATCTGCTTTTTCAAGAAAGAACTCCGCGCATCCGCGTTGATCCCTTGGTCCTTGGCGGACGAGTTGCGGCCGCGGCAATGTGAGAGGATTGGCGGAGCCCGGCGCGTCGCGTTAACATCGCCAGGAACGGAGGTTCCACGATGCCCGCCGATCCCTGGAGCACCCCTACCTCGTACGAGACCAGCGCCTCGGTCGAGGCCAGCTTCCTCGCCAAGGTCTACCGCTGGATGGCGGGCGGTCTCGCGCTGACCGGCCTCTTCGCCTATGCGGTGGTGACCAGCCCCGGGCTCCAGCACGTCATCCTGGGCAACCCGATCGTCTTCTTCGGCCTGCTCATCGGCGAGCTGGTGATGGTGGTCGCCTTCAGCCGCGTCGTGCAGCGGGCCACCTTCGGGACCGCGGCGGCGATGTTCCTCGCCTACTGCGCTCTTTCGGGGCTCACCTTCTCGGTCATCTTCCTCGCCTACACGAGCGAGTCGATCGCCACCACCTTCTTCATCACCGGCGGCACCTTCGCCGCGATGAGCGCGTACGGGACGCTGACCAAGAAGGACCTCACCGGCTGGGGCCAGTTCCTCATGATGGGCCTCATCGGCGTCCTCATCGCGCTGGTGGTGAACATCTTCCTCCGCTCCGACGCGCTCGGGTTCGTGCTGAGCTGCGCGGGCGTGGTGGTCTTCACCGGCCTGACCGCCTACGACGCGCAGAAGATCAAGGGCTATGCGCACGTGGGCGACGAGCGGCTGGCGCTGCGCGGCGCCCTGCAGCTGTACCTGGACTTCGTCAACCTGTTCTTGATGCTGCTGCGCCTCTTCGGCCGGCGGCGGTAGCCGGCGCTCATCCGGCGGCGCTCCGCCTTTCCTGGGCGCGGCCGTTGTGCGATGGTTCTCGACGTGCAGGCGCAGGCCCAGGCGCAGCCGGGCTGGGACCGCGGAGCCTTCTTCGACGTGGACGGCACGCTGGTCTCGACCAACGTGGCGCACGCGTACGCGTACTACGTCTTCAACCGCGGCACCCTGCTCGGCGCGCTCGGGCGGATCGTCAAGGGCCTGGCGATGGCGCCGCTCTACAAGGCCGCCGACCTCTACAACCGCAAGGTCTTCAACGAGCTGTTCTACCGCTCGTACCGCGGCCTCAGCGAGGACCGCCTGATCGAGCTGGCCGGCAGCCTGTGCGAGGAAGTGCTGGCTCCCGCGGTCTACCCGGGGGCGATGGACATCATCGCCGAGGCTCGCCGCGGCGGCTGCAAGATCGTCCTCTGCACCGGGGCCATCGACATCACCATGCGTCCCTTGGTGCGGCTCCTCGGCGCCGACGACCTGATCGCGAACTCGCTCGAGTTCGTCGAGGGATTCGCCACCGGCAAGGTGATTCCGCCCATCGTCGAGGGCGCGCACAAGGCGAGGCGCATCCGCGACTACTGCACCGAGCACGGCCTCAAGCTGGATCTCTCCCACGCCTATTCCGACAGCCTGTCCGACTACCCGATGCTGGCGGTGGTCGGACGGCCGACC
>DATFUN010000204.1:0-4482 GCA_035260805.1 Myxococcales bacterium
CCGCCTCTACGTACACGCGGGGCTCTTGCGCAAGCTGGAGCTGAGGCTCGCGGCGCGGCTCGCCGATCACGCCAAGGGCTCGCCGTTCGACCCCAGCATGGCCAAGGAGGAGCTGCGCCAGCAGGCCGGCTCGCCGCCGCCGCGCCTGTTCGCTCGAGCGCTCGCGCAACTGGCCGAGGCGGGTGAGCTGCGCCAGGACGCCGAGCGGGTCCGGCCGGCCAGCGCCTCCGCGCCGCTCACCGGACCTGACGCGGACGCCCAGGAGAAGCTCGCCTCGGTCCTGGAGTCCGCCGCCCTCGCTCCACCGCGCACGGACGAGCTGCCCGGGCTCGCCGCGCAGACTCCCCAGCGCACGCAGCAGCTGCTGAAGTCGCTCGCCGCCAAGGGACGCGCGGTGAAGGTGAGCGAGGACCTCTGGTTCGCTTCCGCGGCGCTGCGCGACCTTCGCGCGCGGCTCCTCGCCCACTTGCAGCAGCACGGTTCGATCGACGCGCAGGGCTTCAAGGAGCTGACCGGCCAGAGCCGCAAGTTCACCATTCCCCTCGCGGAGTGGTTCGACAAGGAGCGGGTCACGCTGCGGGTGGGAGACAAGCGCGTCCTGCGCAAGGAGCGGGACCGGTGATCGCCGGGGCGACCGCCAGCGAGAGCGAGCTGGAGCAGTTCCTCGCGCGCATCCCGATGCCGGCCTTCGTCGTCCGCGGCGGCCGCGTCGTGGCCAGCAACGACCGCATGTGCGCGCTGCTCGGCCGCGGCCGCTCCGAGGTGCTCGCCGCCGCCGACCCGTTCCACGCCTTCGTCGCTCCGCAGGACGCGGACAGGCTGTTCGCGCGCCACGCCGCGCGGGCCGGCGGGCGCCCCGAGCCCGAAGAGTACGACTTCGTCCTGCTGGCCCGGGACGGATCCGAGATCCCGACGCGCATCCGGATCTCGCGTCACGAGCCGGCGGGCCCGAGCGCCTTCCTCGCGCTCTGCAGCGACGAGCGCGGACGGGCCCGCAGCGCGCAGCTCATCCGTACGCTGGCCGACGTGGCGGTCTCGGCGCAGCGCCAGACCACGCAGGAGGGGATCTTCCGGATGGTCGGCGAACGGCTCGTTGGGGCCGGCCTGGCGGTGAACTTCAGCGTACGGTCCGGGAAGAGCTTCCGCCTGCTGGAGCTGGGGGGCCGGGCCCACGCCGGCATCGCCGCGCTCCGCGAACGCTGGCCCGGGGAGATGCCGATCGCCGTCTTCGAAAACCTGCTGCCCCAGCCGGGCAGCCCCCACGGCTCGCTGATCGACGATCTGCCCGGGCTCATCGCGCGCGCCCTGGGCAGGGACCGCGCCCAGCTGGCGGCGGTCGTTCCACCGAACGCGATGTTCTGCTTCATCCCCGTCGACGGCCTGCCGATGTTCGCCTTGTCCGCGACCGGGCCCGGCATCGACGCGACCGTGGCCAACGCGTTCGGGCTCTTCGGGCAGCAGCTGGGCGCCGCGCTGGAGACGCTGCGCCGGATGGACGAGCTGGCGCGCTCCAACCGCGAGCTCCTGGCGGTGAACCGGGTGGCCCGCGCCAGCGCCTCTCTGGGCTCGGGCGAGTCGCTCGCCGCCGCGCTGGAACGGGTGGCCGACGAAGCCTCGCTGCCGCGCGCGGCGATCCTGCGCCGCGAGGACGAGGCGCTCCTGGTGGCCGCGCAGCGCGGCTTCACGCCCCGCACGCTCCCGCCGTCCGAGCGGCTCGATGCACCGACGCCGTGGGCCGAGAGCGCGCGCTCGGGCGAGCCGGTGCTCTTCACGGTCGGCGAGAACGGCATCGTTTCCGGTTCGTCGCGCCGGCTGAGCACGCCCCCACACGGTGTGGTTCCCGTGGCGCCCGCGGGCATGCCGCCGCCGCCCGCCGAGGGGCACAACGCGATCGCCTTGCCGCTGCAGGTCGGAGACGCGGTCCATGGCGTGCTGCTCGCGGTACGGAACTCCCCCCTCGGCCCCGAGGACCTGCGCCTCCTCTCCACCCTGGCGGCCCAGCTCGCGGTGACGCTGCTCACCGCGACGCTGTTCGAGCAGGCGCAGCGGCGCGTCGAGGAGCTGTCGCTCCTGCTCGAGCTGGGGCAGTCGGCCTTGGGGCACCTCGACCTGTCGCGCGTGCTGCAGGCCGGCGCCCGCGTGGCGGTCCGCCTCCTGCGCTGCAGCGCGGCCTACATCTACCTGCCCGATCCCGGCGGCGCGGCGCTGCAGGTGGCCGCGTTGGAGGATCCGGAGGCGCCTCCCGGCATCGGCCCGGGCTTCACCCTGCAGATGAACACGCGCTCGATGTCGGCGCTGGCGTTCTCCAGCCGCCGGCCACAGGCGGCGCCCGACGCCGCCACCGACGAGCGGATCGATCCCGCCGTGGCGGGCCAGTTCCGGGCGCGGTCGGTGCTCACCGTGCCGCTCATGTCCCACGACGTCCCGGTGGGCGTGCTCTGCCTCATGTCCCGCGGAGAGCGGATCTTCGCCACACAGGACTTGCGGCTGGCCAGCCATGTCGCCCAGCTCCTCTCGTCCGCGGTGGCCGGGGCCGACGTCTTCGAGCGGGAACGCCGCCGCGCCGACGAGCTGGCGCTGCTCCAAGAGTTGTCCGGCGCGATCACGGGCAAGCTGGACCAGCGCGAGCTGTTGGAGACGGCCAGCGAGCGGCTGCTCCAGCTCGTCGACGCCGATCTGGCGGCCGTGTACGAACAGGACCCCGCCGCCGAAGGCGAGCTGCGGGTGTCCTGGGCGCAGGCGAAACCGGGGGCCACCGACGGTCTGCCGACGCGCGTTCCCTGGGCGGGCACGCCGTCCTGCGCGGCCGAGCTGCAGCGGCTCGTGCTCGCTTCGGCGACCCTGCGGACCGCGTCGGGGTCCGCGCGCCTGGGACGCTGCGCCTGCGTGCGCCTCCCCGGCGGCCGCGGGGTCCTGGGCGCGCTCTGCGTGGCCCGCCTCGCCGAGCGCGACTTCACCGCCGACGAGCTGCGCATCCTCGACGCCGTCGGCGCACAGCTTTCGGTGGCGATGGAGAACGCGCGCCTCTACGCCGAGCAGCGCGCCCGGGCGGAGGAGATGACGCTGCTCAACGAGGTGAGCCGCTCGTTCGCCGGAGCGCTGGAGATGAAACCGCTGCTGATGGCGGCGGGCCAGACGCTGTGCAAGCTGGTCGACGCGAGCAACTGGTTCGTGATGCTCTTCGATCCGGCCACCCAGATCCTGCGCGCCGCGGCCTGCAACCCGGAGCACGAGGAGTTCATGCGCGGCGTGCAGCTGCGCCTGACCGAGCCTTCGCTGTCCGCCGAGGTGGTCCGGACCCGGCGAGCCGCGCAGGCGCAGGGCCCCGAGCTGCACCAGGTCGCCTCGCGGACGCTGATCGAGCACCTCCACCCGCGCGCGTTGCTGGTCGTCCCCCTGATCGCCCACGACGAGGTGCTGGGCGTGGTTTCCCTCGACGACACGGAGCGGCCGCGCGTCTTCACCCACGCGGAGATCCAGCGCACGACCGCCGTTTGCCAACAGATCGCGCTCGCGCTGCTCTCCGCGCGCCTCTACGAGGACCTGCGCAAGAGCTACGCCGAGCTGGCGCGCGCCCAGGCCGAGCTGATCGAGCGCGAGCGCCTGGCTGCCCTGGGCGAGATGGCCGCCTCGGTGGCGCACGAGGTGCGCAACCCGCTGGGGGTGATCTTCAACTCGCTGGGGAGCCTCAAGCGCCTGCTGCAGCCGCAGGGCGACGTCCGGCTCTTGCTCGACATCCTGGGCGAGGAGTCGGACCGCCTGAACCGCATGGTCGGCGATCTCCTCGATTATTCGCGGCCGCTGCGGCCCACTCTGCAGCCGGTGTCGCTGCAGCCGGTCCTGGAGGAGGCGATCGCCTCCACCCAGCGCCCCGGCGAGGAGAACGTGGTCGAGGTGCGCCTCAAGATCGAGCCGAACCTGCCCCCGGTGCGCGCCGACGCGCGCCTCTTGCGCCAGGCGGTGGTCAACCTGGTCACCAACTCGCTGCAGGCGATGCCGCACGGGGGCGTCTTGACGGTCAGCGCAGCGACCGTGCTCGCCGACTCCGGGCCGCAGGCGCGCATCGCCGTGCACGACACCGGGGTCGGCATTCCACCGGATGCCCGCTCCAAGGTCTTCCAGCCGTTCTTCACCACCAAGCCGACCGGCACCGGACTGGGCCTCGCTGTGGTCAAGCGGATCGCGGAGGGCCACGGCGGGCGAGCTCTCGGCGTCGATCGCGCACGAGGTGCGCAATCCGCTGGGGGTGATCTTCAACTCGGTGGGAACGCTGCGGCGCCTGCTCAAGCCGGAAGGGGACGTCGCGCTGCTGCTCGACATCGTCGGCGAGGAGGCCGATCGGCTCAACCGCATGGTCGCCGATCTGCTCGACTATTCGCGCCCGGTGCGCCCCGCGCTGCAGCCGCTCCCTCTGGCGCCGTTGATCGAGGAGGCGCTGGCCTCGGCGCGGCAGCAGATCGGGCAGGCGGCCGACACGGTGCT
>DATFUN010000205.1:0-3130 GCA_035260805.1 Myxococcales bacterium
ATAATTGGGTCCGGAGCCGTTGTTTTCGCATCCACAACGATTGACGCTCCGCCGGGGCGGGTGCTACGGTCCCGCGGTCGAGCTAACGAGCCGGGGCCGCAGGCCCCCGGAACGGAGGCCACAGACGCTCAAGTCGAAGAGCTACAACGAACTGGCCGCAGATTCTCTCCCAATCGAACGCGGTCCCGCTCTTGGCCTGGCTCCTCACCGAGCCGATCCGGTCAAGAGTTTTGCGTTTCTGACCCACCCGATGAGGACATCCAGGTGATCGTTCGCAAGTTTCCGATCGAACATCTCGATCCGATGAGTCTGCTCGGACATAGCGACGCCAACCTCCGGCACATCGAGCGCAGCCTTCCGGTGCGCATCACGCTTCGCGACGGGACCATCACGGTCTCGGGCGACGAGGAGGCAGTGGGCTCGGCCTCGCGTGTGCTCGAAGAGCTGGTCGGCCTGGCCGAGAAGGGCAAGGTGGTCGAGGAAGCCGACGTGGCCACGTCGCTGAACGGGAAGAGCCGCAACGGCAACGGCGTCGCCGAAGCGTACGACGGCGCGCCGGCATACGCCTTCGACCGCCGCGCGGTGCGCGCGCGCACCCCGACCCAGGCCGAGTACCTCAAGGCGCTCGAGGACTACGACGTGGTGTTCGCGATCGGCCCGGCCGGCACCGGCAAGACCTACCTGGCCGTGGCGGCGGCGGTGAACGCGCTGCGTCAGAAGAAGGTGGACCGCATCATCCTGGTCCGGCCGGCGGTCGAAGCGGGCGAGAATCTGGGGTTCCTCCCGGGCGACATGCAGGAGAAGGTGGATCCCTACCTGCGCCCGATGTACGACGCGCTGGCGGAGATGATGTCGTACGACAAGATGCGCCGCTACATCGAGCTGGGCGTGATCGAGATCGCGCCGCTCGCCTTCATGCGCGGGCGCACCCTGCACAACTCGTACGTGATCCTGGACGAGGCCCAGAACACCACCATTCGGCAGATGAAGATGTTCCTGACCCGCATGGGCGTGAACTCGCGCGCGGTGATCACCGGCGACGTGACCCAGATCGACCTCAAGGATCCGGAGAGCTCGGGACTGGTGCGGATCCAGAGCATCCTGGGCGGGACGGAAGGCATCCAGTTCATCTACTTCCACCCCGAGGACGTGGTGCGCCACCGCCTGGTGCGCGACATCATCCGCGCGTTCGACCGCTACCACGCGCGCCAGAACGGCGCGAGCGACGATGGTGTGGGCACCGCGCTCGATCCAGCTGCCGCCGAGCGGTCCGCCGGACACGCCCCCGAGGGTGCGAGCCGGCCCGAATCGGATCCGGACGAAGCCCCGGCCGGGAATGGCGATCCGTCCCGCGGCCCGTCCCTCTAGGCCCGGGATTCGCCGCACGACATGAGCGTTCAGGACGCGATCGCTCATCCTCCTCTGCCTGGACGCGCGCGCCGCTTCCGGGTGCGCTACTTCCTGGTGCGCACGCTGCTGGTGGTGCTGCTGCTGGCGCTGGTCGCGTTGCTGCCGGGCGCGCAGGGCGGGCAGGACCAGCTCCGCTACCACGAGGGTGACATCGCACGGGAGCGGGTGGTCGCTCCCTACGATTTTCGCATCGAGAAGGACGAGCCCGAGCTGCGCCGCGAGCAGGCAATCGCCGCCAAGGCGGTGACCCCGGTCTACAGCGTGGACCAGCGGGCCTCCTCGGACATGCTCGCCCGCTACGCGGAGTTCCAGGACAGCGTGCTGCGGGTGCTGGCCGATCCGTCGCTGCGGGCCACCGAGCGCACCGAGCGCCTGCGCAACTTCAACGTTCCGCTCTCGCTCGAGACCGCGCGCGCCCTGTCGTCGCCGAGCCGGGCTCGCCGCATGCTGGTCATGCTCGGTCCCTGGCTGCACAACATCTACGACGTCGACGGCGTGGTGGACGAGAAGAACGGCGACCTGATCCAGGGCTATCGCACGATCAGCCTGCAGAGCGGGGAGAGCGAGCAGGCCCGCCCCGCCAGCCTGTTCACCGATCGCCGCAGCGCGCTCGCCCGCCTCCAGCAGCGCGCCGCCAACGCGCTCGGCGAGGACCCGATCGGCATGCGGGCGATCGCGGAGATCGCCGCGCCGTTCGTGCAGACCAACATCGCCTACAACCGCAACGAGACCGACTGGCGCCGTCTGCAGGCCCGCGCCGCGGTGCCCACCACCATCGGCATCGTCAAGAAGGACGAGCTGCTCGTGGACGCGAACCAGAAGATCACCCGCGAGGCGCTGCTCAAGCTGCGCTCGCTCCACAACCTGGAGAGCGCACGGCGCGATCCGAACGAGGCGCTCTACCCGCCGATGACGCGGGTGCTGCTCATGCTGCTGCTGATCGCGGCGTTCGGGACCTACCTGCGGATGGAGCTGCCCGCGGTGTTCCGCGACAACGCGATGCTGGCGATGCTGGCGCTGCTGGCGGCGGTGACGCTGACCGCGGCCTGGCTGCTGGTCGGCGTGTTCGGCTTCTCGGAGTTCTCGGTGCCGATCGCCCTGGCGCCGCTGGTGGTGGCGTCGCTGCTCGAGAAGCGCCCGGCGCTGGTCTACTCCATGCTGCTGGCGGTGGCGGTCGCGGCGGTGAACGAGTTCAAGGCGCCGCAGGTCGCGGTCGCGGTGCTGGGCGGCGTGACCGCGGTCTACTCGGTGTCGCGCCTGCGTCACCGCTGGCATTTCGTGCGCGCGCTGTTCACGCTGATGGCCGCCAACGTGGGCGGCATCATGGCGTGGGACCTGGCGCACGCCACCACCGCGACCCTCGGGCGGGATGCGGCGTGGGGCGTGGTGAACGCGTTCTTCTCGGTGTCGCTCGCCTACATGCTGCTGCCGGTGGTCGAGAACCTGTTCGGGCTCACCTCGGACATCACGCTGCTCGAGCTCTCGGACCTGAACCGCCCGCTGCTGCGCCGGCTCCAGCTCGAGGCGCCCGGCACCTATCACCACAGCATGGTGGTCGGCAGCCTGGCCGAGGCCGGGACCGAATCCATCGGCGCCAACTCGCTGCTGGCACGGGTGTCGGCCTACTACCACGACATCGGCAAGCTCTCGAAGTCCGAGTACTACGCCGAGAACGAGCCGGTCACCTCGCGCAGCCGCCACGAGCGGCTGGCGCCGAGCA
>DATFUN010000206.1:0-2632 GCA_035260805.1 Myxococcales bacterium
ATCCCCATCTTCCAGGGAGAGGCGGGCCGGGCGCAGGACAACGAGTACCTGGGTACGCTGGTGGTCCCCGACCTCCCCCCGGGGACCAAGGGCAACGTGGTCTTCGACATCATCTTCGCCATCTCCGCGGAGTCGATCCTCACGGTCACCGCCGAGGAGCGCGGAACCGCGCGCACCGTCACCGCCACCTTCAGCACGCAGGACACTCCCGAAACCGTCCGCCGCCGCCTGGCGGGCGAGGGCGGCGAAGAGCCCCCGCGCCTCGACGAGGACGACAAGAGCAAGCGGCCCGGATGGGTGAAGCGTTTGTTCGGCACGTAGTACCCTGCGGGGATGCTCGCGCTCATCGCCACCCTGCTCGCCGTTTCGCCCGCGGAGCTGCGCCGCAGCGCCGCGCCCGGGCTCGCCGCCATACGGCCCCAGGCCATCGCCGGTCACGTCCGGTTCCTCGCGGACGACCTCCTCGAGGGCCGGCGCTCCGGAGAGCGCGGCCACGCCATCGCGGAACGCTACGTCGCCGCCCAGTTCGAGGCGCTCGGGCTGCGTCCCGCCGGTGGACAGCAGGGATGGCTGCAGGAAGTGCGCCTTCGCGAGCTGCGCGCCGATCCCGGCCGATCCACGCTCTCGATCGACGGTGGCCCGCCTCTGCGCCCGTTCGAGGACTATCTGCCCGGCGCCGATGCGACGCGCACCGAGGTGGAGATCGAGGCTCCCCTGGTGTTCGTCGGTCATGGCATCCAGGCGCCCGAGCTTGGCTATGACGATACCGCCGGCGCCGACCTGGCCGGCAAGATCGCCGTCTGGCTCCAGGGCGCGCCCGGCGAGCCGTTTCCAGCGCTGGCCAAGGCCGTCTACACGGACGGCGCGGTGAAGTGGGCAGCGCTCGCCAAGCGCGGCGCGGTGGGCGTCATCTCGTTGCTCACGCCGGAGCGGCTGCAGATCCAGCCGTTCGAGCGGGCGGCGCAGGTCGCCCGGCGAGGAACGGTGGTCTCCGCGGAAGCCCCTCCCATGCCGCCGGTGGTGAGCGTCCCGCCCCAGGTCGCCGATGCCTTGCTGGCCAAGGCCAGGACCACCCTTGCCGACCAGATCGAGCGCTCGCGCCAGGGGAAGCTGCGCGCGTTCGATCTCGGGCAGCGGGCGCGTATCCGCCTGGTCTCCACCGCGCGTGAAATCGTCTCGCACAACGTGCTCGGGCTCTTGCCCGCGACCGAAGCAGGCGCCCCGGAGGTCGTCGCCATTTCGGCGCACCTGGACCATCTCGGGGTCGGCGAGCCGGTAGCCGGGGACTCCACCTACAACGGGGCGGTGGACAACGCGACCGGCATCGCCGAGATGCTGGAGATGGCGCGGGCGCTCGCCGCGCAGCCGCACCGCAAGCGGGCGGTGCTCTTCCTCGCCGTCACCGGAGAGGAGCTCGGCCTGCACGGTTCGGCGCATTTCACGCGGCATCCCACGGTCCCGCTGGGGAACGTGGTGGCCGACCTGAACCTCGATCAGCTCTCCCCGATGTGGACCCCGCACGACGTCGTGCTGCGCGGCGCCGAGCAGAGCACGCTGGAGGACCACGTGCGGGCGGCGGCGGGCGCCGCCGGGCTCACCGTCAGCCCCGATCCGGTTCCGGAGCAGACCTTCTTCGTGCGCAGCGACCAGTACAACTTCGCCCGGCACGGAGTCCCCGCCGCCTGCCTCTGGCAGGGCTTCCGCGACGACGCGGGCGGGACCTCCAACGAGGCCACCTTCCGGAAGTGGCGCGGCACGCGCTACCACCAGCCGAGCGACGACCTGGAGCAGCCGCTCGACTGGGGCGCCGCCGCCGCCTGGGCGCGGTTCGAATTCCTGGTTGCGCTCTCGGTGGTGGAGGCCGATTCCCGCCCGTCCTGGAAGCCGGACGATTTCTTCACGAGATTCCTGGCCTCGCACCGGTGACCCGCTGCAACTCGCGCGCGTACAACTCTGGCCGCCGGCGCGGAAGGTGCTCGCGAGCACCCGATCTGCACTTCACGCCCGAGAAAAGGTGAACCTGGTCTCATTTGCTTTTCAGGGGGGTCTCAGTGCGGAGCAACGGCGTGTGCCGTTGGCGACTAGCCAATCTATGTTCGCCATGTTGCTGGGTTTCGAGCGTCTGCGGAGAAGCGAATCCAGTTCAGCCGGCTGAACTAACTGTCTGGTTTGGAACACTTTCGCACAGCGATGTTATGTCCTTCGTGCCTGATGCCGCGGTCAGACGCAGCGACGATGCCCCTTGCACCCGAGCGGAATCCCCTCCGATGGAGACTCGGGTCGTGCGTCCTCGGACGGGGATGCGTCACCAGATAGCACACACGCCAATTGTCAAGGATCAGGCGGGCTGAACGAAGCTTGCGACCACCTCGAAGTGCGCCGTCTGCGGGAAGAGGTCCAGCGGGTGCGCGGAGACCAGCCGGTAGCCGGCCTCGCGGAGCAGCTTCGCATCGCGCGCCAGCGTGGGCGCATCGCAGCTCACGTAGGCGATCCGCGGGATGCCCAGGCTGGCCAGCGCGCGCACCGCCTCCGCGGCGCCGGTGCGCGGCGGATCGAGCAGGGCCGCGTCGAACGGGCCCGGAAGACCCTGCAGCACTTCCGCCGCATCGCCTGCCACCAGCCGCAGCTTGGA
>DATFUN010000207.1:0-3056 GCA_035260805.1 Myxococcales bacterium
TACTCGTTCCACGGGTTCGAGACGCGCACCTATCCCGGCCGCGTGTATGCGACGGTCGACCCGCGGGGTCTTCTCGCGCTCGTGGCGGCGGTTCCGATGGAGCGCCTGGTGAAGGGGGTGGTGCCCAGCGAGATCTTCGCCAGCGCGCACGCCGAGGCGCTCAAGGCGCAGGCGGTGACCGCGCGCGGCGAGGTCCTCGCCAAGGTCGGCGCCCGCCACCTGGGCGACCCCTACCTGCTCTGCGCCGAGCAGCACTGCCAGGTCTACAAAGGGGCTGGCGCAGAGACGCGCTCGACCGACGCGGCGGTGGACGCGACCCGCGGCGAGGCGCTGTTCGCAAGTGTCGCGGGCGAACCTTTCGGCGAGGGGCCCGGCGAGGTGAGTCGCCTGGTGGACTCGGTGTACTCGGCCGTCTGTGGCGGGTTCACCGAGGACAACGACGCCGTCTGGGGCGGCCCCCCCGACCCGTCCTTGCGCGGCCGGCCCGACTTCGATGCCCGCGCGCCGGGGATGTCGGCATTCGCGGGCGGTATCGGAGCGGCATTGGTGTCGCGCTTCGTCCGCCTCCCTTCGGTTCCGAGCTATTGCGCGCTGGCCGCGCCAGCCGCGAAGGTCCGCTGGCGACGGACCTTCCGGCAGGGCGAGGTCGACGCCTTGTGCGCCGGGCTCGGAGTCGGCCGGGTGCGAT
Organism: Myxococcales bacterium; assembly: GCA_035260805.1. Taxonomy (GTDB): domain Bacteria; phylum Myxococcota; class Myxococcia; order Myxococcales; family 40CM-4-68-19; genus VBKO01. The sequence continues at coordinate 689 of DATFUN010000207.1, forward strand.
CGATGTCCGTCGAAGGTCGGGGGATCTCCGGTCGCGCACGCGCCCTGCGAGTCGAAGGGACGGCCGGTGTCGCCCGGGTGGGAGGGGAGCTTGCCATCCGGCGCTTGTTCCGGAACCTCGAGAGCGGGATGTTCGTCGTGGAACGCGCCGGGTCCGACTGGGTGTTCGTCGGAGGCGGCTGGGGCCACGGGAGCGGAATGTGCCAGACGGGCGCGATCGGCCGCGCCCAGCGCGGCTGGGGCTACGAGGACATCCTCGGGTGGTACTACTCCGGCGCCCGGCCTGAGAAAATCTACTGACATTGAATACTTGTCGTGAGCGCGGCCCCCTGGAAGGAGCGGGCAGCGCCGCGGGTTCTGCGCAGGAGGTCCGCGGCGCCTTCCGCGAAGCCGCATGGCGCTCGCCCGGCAGGCAGCGGGGCGAAGAGCGGGCGGGCCGGGCGCCGGCATCCGGTTCGCGGACGATCTTTCGCGCGCCCCGCCGGGGGTTAGAATGGAGGTTGGATGTCTCCGCTGCCGCACAGGCCGGTCCGGCGGCGCAGCCGGCTGACGATCGCGCTCGCGATCTCGCTGGGCTTGCACCTCCTGCTCCTGCCCTGGATCGCAAAGGACGCCGTCTTCCACGTCCCTGCGCAGGTACGCCGCACTGCGGTGGGCCTGGTCACCACGCCGCGGAACCAGGTCCAGCACGCGCAGCGGGGCCCGCCCAACTCGGCGCCCTCGGCCGGAAAGTCCACGCCCGATCTGTCTCCGCAGCTTCCTCCCGCCCTGGAGCAAGAGAAGGCGAAGCAGCAGAAGATGGAAGGCCAGGTGGTCGCCCTGGGCGAGCCGAAGGACGAGCGGCCCCCGGACCAACCGACCAAGTATCTCAGCGAGCACGACAGCCGGGTCCTGAAGGAGACCCGCGCGAAGGAGACCTCGCCGTTCCACAAGAACGCGCTCTCCAAGGTGCAGCGCGAGGGCAAGGACGACGCGGCCCGGCCGAAGAAGGAAGCCGCCGCTCCCAGCGCCGTGCAGACCGGACAGAACGGCGGGGCGAGACCGCAGCCCGAGCGCAGCGTCGCCAAGCCCGAGGCGCCCAAGCAGGACCGCGTGCAGGGCCTGCATCTGGAGAAGGCGCCGGACGGAAGGATCAGCGATCGCTCCGGGCGCGAGGCGCTGTCCGGCAACGGTCGAGCGCTCGCCATGCTCGACCCGAACCAGCAGCGCTCGCCGGCGCCGCAGGGTCCGGAAGGAACGCCGGGGCTCTTGCCGGGGTCGCCCGGCAAGCGCGGCCCGCTGACGCTCACGCTCGATCGGCCCGGAGAGGCGCTCGGCCCGGTCGCCGGCGGCCCGATGAGCGACGATCTGCGCGGCGTCGAGGAAGGTGACGAGACGCTGCTGAACAGCCGCAGCTTCCGCTACGCGGGATTCATCAACCGCGTGAAGGAAACGGTGGCGCGGATCTGGACCACGCAGGTCGAGGACGAGACCGCAAGGCGCGATCCCACGGGCTCCATCTACCTGTGGAAGGATCGGCGCACGGTGGTCGAGTTCACCATCGACCAGCAAGGCGAGCTGAAGGACGTCCACGTGACCGTCTCGTCGGGCGTGGACTATCTCGATCACGTCGCGCTGGATGCGTTCCGGCGCGCGGAGCGGTTCCCCAACCCTCCGCCCGGGCTGTTCAACCCCGACGGCACGGCGACCATGGGATTCGGCTTCGTCCTCGGGCTGGCGCGCGGGTTCCGCATGCGCCTGGGCCCGGCATACCTGCCGAATTCGCCCGCCCAGCGCGGGTACTGACAACCGTCCAGGTTCGAGAAGGGCGCGAGCGACCAGGCGCTCGCCTGCCTTCGCACCGGAATGCCCGGGCCGATCGCGGTGGTTGAAGATGCCGTGCTGGCAAGCCGTCGAACCATCGTAAAGGAGGTCACCATGCGGAAGTTCCTCACCTCAGTCCCATTGGTCGCAATCCTCGCCGCGTGCGCCACGCCGGGCGCGCGCACGGGCGTCGGCGCCGCCGGTGGCGCGGGTGTCGGCGCGGGCGTCGGCGCGCTGGCGGGTGGCTGGAAGGGCGCCGTGATCGGCGCGGCCGTCGGCGGCCTCGCAGGCGGCGCCGTCGGGAACTACCTCGACAAGCAGGCCGAGGAGCTCAAGCAAGTCGCGGAGAACACCAAGCGCACCGAAGACGGCATCCTGGTGGATCTCAAGTCCAAGCTGCTGTTCAACACCGACAGCGCGGTGCTGAAGCCCGACGCGGTCGAGCAGATCGCCAAGCTGGGCGACATCCTCGCCAAGTACCCCGAGGATCGTATCCGCATCCAGGGGCACACCGACTCGACCGGCACCGTGTCGCACAACGAGGAGCTGTCGATGCGGCGGGCGCA
>DATFUN010000208.1:0-7740 GCA_035260805.1 Myxococcales bacterium
TAGGCGCCACTGGTCCGCATTGCGGTGAGGACCTGATCGACGGTGACTCCCGCCTGGGTGATGGTGGTCTGGCTGAACGTCCCGGTCACTGTGAACGAACTGGACCCGTTGGTGGGCGTCGTCAGGGGAACCGCGACGCCCGCGGTCGCGCCCGCCGCCGCGAGGTGGATGTGCATTCCCGAGTAGTTGTTGGCGGGCGTCACTCCCGTCGCGGTGGCAGTCGTGTTGGTGCCGGTCACCGTATAGGAGACAGTGCCGTCCCCGTTGTTGGTGAAGACCGCGGTCCCACTGGGAGGCGGATTCCCAACCGTCGGAGTAGGGATTTCTTGCGCTGCGGTCATGTTGGCGTGGAACGTCTCGCTCCCTGAACTGCTGCCACAGGCCAAAAGGGCCGCGCAGCACAACAGCATCATGCCTCGCCGCATTGTTTGCCTCCCGATGTTCACTTCCCCCGGCAGGCCGATGAAGTCGGCCGGTCGACGGACTTCTGCAATACGAACCAGGCCGAACTGATGTTCCACGAGCGGGTTTCAGCGCAAGCGCTCGGGATGCGAGTACACCGTCATCGAAGCATTCCGGACGAAGCCGCAGAGCGTCAGGCCGGTGGCGCTCGCCAGGTCTATGGCGAGCGAGCTGGCGGCGGAGACGCTCGCGACGACGGGGATCCGCGCGGCGGACGCCTTCTGCACGACCTCGAAGCTCGCGCGGCCGCTGACCAGCAGCACGGCCGCTTCCCGCCCGGGGATCTTGCCGGCGAGGACCAGCGAGCCCACCACCTTGTCGAGCGCGTTGTGGCGTCCGATGTCCTCGAAGGCGGCCAGCGGATGCAGCTGCGCGTCGAGGGCCGCGGCGGCGTGGATCCCGCCGGTCCGCGAGAAATTGGGCTGGAAGCTGCGCAGCTTCTCCATCGCGCCGGCGAGCGAGGCCGCCTCGACGACGGGCCCCTCGGGCAGCGCGGAACAGCGATCGATGACGTCCTGCACGCTCCGCCGGCCGCACACTCCGCACGCGGCGGTCGTCAGCGTACCGCGGCGCGTCAGCGACACCTTCTCGACGTCGAACTCGGCTCCGGCGGCGGGTGCGACGTCGATCGTGTTCCCGAATCCCTCCTGGTCTGGCCGGCCGCAGTGGGCGACCCGCGACACGTCGTCCCGCGAGGCAATTACGCCCTCGGCGAAGAGGAACCCGATCGCCAGCTCGCGGTCGTGACCGGGCGTCCGCATGGTGACGGCCAAGGTGTCGCCCGCCGCGCGAATCTCCAGCGGCTCCTCGACCACCACGTCGTCTCCGGTGGCCGGCTGCGCCACGCCGCCGGAGATGCGGCGCACCTCCCGCCGGCCGACTCCTTTGACCGCGCCCGTCACGACTCCTTCATCTTCAGCGTGCCTTCTTCGTCGACCGACGCATTGAAGGACACGCCGCAGTAGTTGCACACCAGCTCGTCGTTGTTGCCGAACCCGTCTCCGACAGGATTGTAGGCGCTGCAGGACGGGCACTCGAACTCGTCGAAGCGGCGCTTCACACCCTTCGAGGCGCCCGACTTGCGCTGCTCGTCTTCCTCTTCCTCGGCGCCGTAGCCGAGATCGTCGCGCGGCATGGCGGAAGCCTAACACGGCCAGGAGCAGGCGCCCTCTGCCCGCTTGTCCGGGCGGCCGCCGCGACCCAAGTTGCGACGAGCCATGGCCCGCCTGCTCGCCCTCGCCCTGCTCTGTTCGTTGCCGGCGCGCTCCGCGGTGCAGGTCTGGATCGCCGACGAGTCGGAGAAAGTGCGCCCGACGGCGGCGCCCGGCCGGAGCGTGCCCGCGCGCATCCGCCTCGCCGCCGCCGGAGGTGAATGCACCGGGGCGCAAGTCGTGGTGCGCTCGCCGGAGGGCGTGCGGGGTCTCACCGCCTCGGCGCAGCCGCTGCGTGGTGGCAGAGGAGGCAACGTCCCGCTCGAGCTGTCCCGGGTAGCGACCATCGAGGTGACGCAGCCCAGCGGGCCAGACGGCGGCACCGGCGAATGGCCCGACGCGCTCATCCCCGTGCGCGATGCGATCTGGAGCGAGGCGCGGCGGGCCTTTCCTGTGGACGTCGGGCCGGGGCGCGCGCAGGCGATCTTCGTCGAGGCTTGCGCTCCCCGCGGGGCACCGGGGCGCTACGCCGGGGCCGTGCAACTCGGATGGAGGAGCGCCAAGGGTCTCCTGTCCTCCTCCGTTCCCGTGGAGCTGCGCGTCCGCGGATTCGACCTGCCTGCCACGCCCGAGTTGACCACGGCGTTCGGGTTCTCCGGTTACTCGGCCGCGAAGGGCCACGGCCGGCCACCGGGCGACGGCCGCGAGCTGACCCGGCTCTACGACACGATCGCGCTGCGGCGGGGCATCACGCTCTTCGGGGGGACGCAGGACGCCCCCGACCACGCCGTCCTGGGCGACTCGGTGCGGATCGACTGGACGGGGTACGACGCCGAGGTCTCGCCTTTCCTCGACGGGACCGCGTTGCCCTCCGGCGCCCGCTGGACCGCGGTGGAGCTGCGCGAGCCTGCCCGCCTGACCCGCCCGCAGCGGAGATCGTGGCGGCGCGCGTGGGTCGAGCATTTCCGCGAACGCGGGTGGCTCGACCGGCTGTTCGTGTACGTGCAGGACGAGCCGCGGCCGGAAGACTTCGCCCGCGTCGAGGAGCGGGCGCGGGAGCTGCGCGAGGATGCGCCCGAGGTGCGCCGGCTGTTGACCACTGCGTACAGCGAGCGGCTGCCCAGCATCGATCTGTGGGTGCCGCTCTTGAACTGCCTCGATCTCCGCGCGGCCTCCTGCCCGCGAGCCGCACCCCGGTCCAGCTACGGCAAGCTGTGGTGGTACCAGAGCTGCATGTCGCACGGCTGCGGGCCGCTGCGACCGCGCGATCGCGACGCGTTCGTCGGGTGGCCGAGCTACATGATCGATGCGCCCGCCACCGCGGCGCGGTCCATGGGATGGCTCGCCTTCGCCAACGGCATCTCCGGCGAGCTCTACTTCGACGTGGTGCACGCCTACGGGATCGGCGACCCGTGGCAATCGCAATGGGCATTCGCGGGCAACGGCGACGGGACGCTGTACTACCCGGGAACGCCGGCGCGCATCGGCGGCAAGCACGACGTGCCCGTCGAGTCGCTGCGCATCGTGCAGATCCAGCGCGGCCTGCAGGACCATGCCTACCTGGCCCTCTGCTCCCGCCTGGGCGACGCGCGGCTGGCGAAGGCGGAGGCCCTCGCCATCGCGCCTTCGCTGCGCGGCTGGGCCCGCGACCCTCTGGCCTACCAGGCCGCCCGCGAGCGGTTGGCCGCGAGGATCGAGGCGCTGTCCGCGGATCGGCGCGCAGGCGCCCTGCCGCTCGGGCACGTCGAATAGCTCGGGACGGGACGGCTCTTTTCCTTGTGTCTTTTGGGGCGGGCGGGAGCATCCTGCGCGCGAGGAGACCTAGATGACGGCCACCCTGCTCGCCTTGCTGCTCGCCGCGCCCGCCCGCGCTTGCTCGCCCGGACCTGTTCCCGAAAACGTGCGCGCCGCGCGCTTCACTCCCGGCGAGCAGCTGCGCTACCGCCTCGACGTGCTCGGCGCGGACGTGGGCAGCTTCGAGATGTCGGTAGAAGCGCCGCCGGTCGCGGAGCGCGGGCGTGTCGCACTGGTCGCGCGCTCGCGGGCGAAGACCAGCGCCTTCGTCACCACCAACCTCGGACGCTACGAGGGCTTCATCAGCACCCTGCTTCGGCCCGACCTCATGCCGCTCCACTTCCGCGAAGAGATGGACGATGGCGCCAGGCACCTGTCGGTCGACGCCGACTTCCCCCCGCGCGGAGGAAAGCTCGCCGCCCGAGCGAGCACGAACGGCAGGGCCGATACCCTCGATCTGGACGCGACGCCGCTCGCGCGCGACATACTCTCGGCGTTCCTCTTCCTGCGCGCGGTGCCGCTCAAGGCGGGCACGCCGCTGTGCCTGGAGGTCTACGCCGGGCGGAAGATGTGGAACATGGCGGGCGTGGTCGGACCGCGGGAGCAGATCGAGACGGACCTGGGAAAGTTCAGCGCGGTGCGCATCGACCTCACCGCGACCCGCGTGGACGACGCATCGGTGCAGAGGACCGCGCACGTCTGGATCACCGACGACGACCGCCGCCTGCCGGTGGTCGCCGTTGGAGAGGTGAAGAGCAAGACCATTCGCGCGCAGCTCGTCGACGCGCCGGGGGCGCGCCTCAAGACCACCGTGGCCAAGCCGGAGAGGAAGACCGGGGCTCCTCGAGTCGGGGCCTCGATCGGCCGCTGACGAGCGCCTTATCGAGTCGAGTCGACTGAGCGCGATGCCGTCTAGATCAATCCCTTGTTCCGCCGGATTTGTTCGACGGTCTTCTGGTACTCGACGTCCCACGCCTGCGTGCCTTCGCTGAGGTGCTTGAGGCGCGCGCGGGCCTCGCGGTCGATGTCCTCGTCGACGTCGAGGTGCTTCTTGAAGACCTGGTAGATCTTCTTCCGGATCTGGTGGTCCTCGGCGTACACCTCTTCCACGTTGCGCGAGATGAGCAGGAACTCGATCATCTGGTTGATGATGTAGTCGATGCCCTCGTCGCCCATCTTGAAGCCGCGCACGTCGGCCATCTCGCGCTTGACCTGGTTGAACTTGGAGTGGTCGTAGCCGCGGCGCTCGAGCGCCTCGCGCGTCGCCTGGTTCACCCGCTCCTCGGCCGCCAGGTACTCCTTGAGGATGGCCGCCATGTCCATCTCCGCGTCGGCCACGCGCATGGTCTCCACCTCGATGTCCCCATCGGCCATGAGCGTTGCGACGGTGTCGCGGGCGATGGAGGGAATGATCTTCGGGTAGAGCTTCATGCTGCCGGTCCTTTCACGACGCGTGCCTTGCGGGGCGACGCCGCGTTCTAGGACAGCTAGCAAGGGTGTTCAAGGAAAAACCGCGCAATTCGCCATCAGATCGACGCTTACGTAACGTCGCTGCGCCGGGCGGTCACCGAGACCGGCTCGCTCCGGGAGGGCTCCGGCTCCTGTGGACCAATCGGCTCTGCCTCTCCCACCTCGGCATCCTCCAGCGCTTCGAGCTCGGCGGCAGCGGCGTCGAAGGCGACGTCGTCCCGATCGGTGGCGAGGGGCCCCTCGCCCTCCGGCTGCGGTCCCTCGCCCGCGCTGGCGGCCCCTTCCGCGGCCTCGCGCGCCTCGGCCTCCAGCGCGGCGCGCTGCTCGGCTGCGAGGAAGTGGTGGACGCGTTCGGCAAGCTGGGCGTTGAAACCCTCGACCCCCTCGATCTCTTCCGCGCTCGCTGCGCGGATGCGGCGGAGCGAGCCGAAGTGGGCGAGCAGCGAGCGCTTCCGCTTGTCGCCGATGCCGGCGATCTCCTCCAGAACGCTGCGGAAGTTCCGCTCGCGCCGCAGCTTGCGGTGGTAGGTGATGGCGAATCGGTGCGCCTCGTCGCGCAGCCGCGCGAGGAGGAACAGCTCGCCGGTGTTCTGGCGCAGGACGACCGGGTTCTTCTGGCCGGGGAGGAAGACGCGCTCGGGGCTGCGCTCGACCTGGTCCTGGACGAAGCGGCCCTTGCGGCGGGAACGGCCGCGGGTCGGGGTCGAAGGCGGGGTCGCCTCCTCCTGGTGCGGGAGCTGCGCGACTTGCGGCTCGGGACCGGCACGCGCCGCCCAGGCTTCGGTAATTGCGTAGCCCTGGCGGGCGGCGAAGCGGGCCTCGTCCTCGAGCACGCGGCTCTTGGCCAGTCCCGCCAGCGGCACGTCCGAGAGCGTCAGGCCCGCTTCCTTCAGCGCGGCGCGCGCGACGTTGAGCTGTCCCTTCCCGCCGTCGACCAGCAGCAGATCGGGCAGGTCCTGCTGCTCGATCCCGCGCTGCAGCCGCCGCGTGAGCACCTGGAACATGGAAGCGAAGTCGTCGCCCGCCGCCTCGCCGCGCACCTTGAACAGCCGGTAGCCGCTCTTGTCAGGCTCGCCGTCGGTGAACACCACCTGCGATCCCACCGTGAGCTGCCCCTGGAAGGTGGAGATGTCGAAGCACTCGATGCGCCGGGGAAGCCGCGGGAGCCGCAGGCGGACCTGCAGACGCTGCAGCGTCTCCACCGCATTCTTCTGCGTGCGCTGCCGCTCGTCGAAGTTGTGCCGTGCGTTCTCCGAGGCCATCTCGACCAGGCGCGTCTTCTCGCCCCGCTCGGGCACGTGGACGCGCACGCGTTCTCCCTTGCGCTCGGTCAGCCAGGCTTCCCGGGACTCGGGCTCGGGCAGCTCCACCGGCAGGAGCAGCTCCTTGGGGATGAACGCCCCCGACTCGTAGTACTGGTCGAGGAAGCTTCCGAGCAGCTCCTCGGTGGGGAACTCCTGCTTGCTGAAGCTGAAGCCGCGCCCGCCGGAGAGCCGGCCGCCGCGGAAGAAGAGCAGCTGGATCTCGAGCAACCCGCCCTCGCGGTGGAATCCGAGCACGTCCTGGTCCACCGCGTCGCCCAGCACGGTCCGCTGCTTCTCCAGGCTGCGCTCGATCGCGTGCAGCTGGTCGCGCAGCTGCGCCGCGCGCTCGTACTCGAGCTTCCCCGCGGCGTCCTTCATCCGCGCGCCGAGCTGGGCGGTCAGCTCGTCCGCCTTCCCCTCCAGGAACAGGGCCACTTCCTCGACGCTGCGCTGGTAGTCCTCCTGCGGAACGCTGTAGACGCAGGGCGCCGGGCACCGCTTGATCTGGTACTGCAGGCACGGCCGGCGGCGGTTCGCCATCACCTGGTCGGTGCAAGTGCGTAGCTGGAAGTGCCGGTTCACGATTCCGAGCGTCTCGCGGATGGAGGAGGCGCTCGAATACGGGCCGAAATAGAGCGCGCCGTCCTTGCGCACGCGACGCACCACCTCCAGGCGCGGGTACGGGTGCGAGCGCGAGAGGCGGAGCGAGATGAAGTTCTTGTCGTCCCGCAGGCGGACGTTGAAGCGCGGGCGATGCTTCTTGATCAGCTCGTTCTCGAGGAGGAGCGCGTCCTTCTCGCTCGGGGTGATCATCACCTCGATGTCGCCGAGCAGGTCTTCCAGGAACGGGATGAAGCTCCGGCTGTCGCCGGTGCGCTCCTGGAAGTACTGCGCGACCCGCGCGCGCAGGTTGACCGCCTTGCCGACGTACACCACCGCGCCGGCGCGGTCCTTCATGATGTAGCAGCCAGGCTGGACGGGGAGCGTGTCCAGCTTCCGCTGCAGCTCCTCGGAAAGCATGCTCAGGGGATTCTACCGAGCGGCGGCGCTCACCGCCGCACCCCGCCCCCGCGGCTGCGAGGCTGCTTGCGGCGGCTGAAGCGCCCGTGCTCCGGGCGCTGGGGCGCCGCGATGCCCGCCGCCGCGCGCGCCTCCGCCCGCAGCACCTCGGGACGCTTGGGCAGGATGCCCAGGTCGAGGTCCTTGATCGCCTGGATCTTGTCGCGCAGCATCGCCGCGCCTTCGAAGTCCAGCTCCTCGGCCTTCTCGTGCATCTCCGACTCGAGCTGGGCGATGAGCTTCGGCACGTCCCGCTTGTCCTTGGGGAGGTACCCGGCCAGCTCCTCCTTGCCGGCGAGCGCGTCGTCCCCGTCGGCGGCAATCCCGTGGATCTGCATGTCCAGGATGGCCCGCTTGACGCTCTGGGGAGTGATCCCGTGCGCCTCGTTGTACGCCTTCTGCTTGGCGCGGCGGCGGTCGGTCTCCTCCAGCGCGGCCTTCATCGAGGCGGTCACCGTGTCGGCGTAGAGGATCACGCGGCCCTCCAGGTTGCGCGCCGC
>DATFUN010000209.1:0-8453 GCA_035260805.1 Myxococcales bacterium
CGACCCTGCCTTCCTCCTCTACACCAGCGGCACCACCGGCCTGCCCAAGGGCGTCGAGCTGACCCACGGCAACGTGCTCTCGCAGCAGGCGGCGATCGCGCAGGTGTGGGACGTGTCGGAGCGCGACGTGTTCCTCTCCTACCTGCCCTGGCACCACTGCTTCGGCGGCCTCTTCGAGCGGATGATGGCGCTCTGGAACGGCGCTCCGCTCGTCATCGACGACAGCCGGGGGCGCGACCTCGAGAAATTGATCGTCAACTTCCGCGAGGTGAAGCCGACGGTCTACTTCAGCGTGCCCCGCGTCTACCAGGGCCTCATCGCCCGGGCGCGCTCCGACGAGCAGGTGCGGAAGACGCTGCTGCATCCGGGCCTGCGCCTGGTGTTCACCGCGGCCGCTCCGCTCCCCGCGCCGGCCTATCGTTTCTTCGAGGAAGCGGGCGTGCCGGTGCACGAGGGCTGGGGCCTGACCGAGACCTCCCCCTGCGCGACGCTGACCCGTCCCGGGGAGCCGCGGGTGTCGGGGGTCGCGGGATGGCCGCTGCCCGGCACCTCGGTGCGGCTCGACCGCGTCGAGCAGGCCGACCCGCCCCAGGGCGAGGTCGTGGTCCGCGGACCCCAGGTCATGCGCCGCTACCGCAACGCCCCCGAGGACACCGCGCGCGTGCTGCGCGACGGCTGGCTGCGCACCGGCGACCTGGGCGAATGGACCGAGGACGGTCTCCGGGTCCGCGGGCGCGTCGACGGCGTCTTCAAGCTAGAGAACGGCGAAAAGGTCTCCTCCGCCGCCGTCGAAGCGAGGTTGCTCGCCTCGACTCCGCTGCTCGAGCAGGCGGTGGTGCTGGGCGACGGCCAGCCCTTCACTACCGCGCTCTGCTGGCTGTCGGTGGCCGCGGTCCACTCCTGGGTGGAGGCGAACGGGCTCAGCCCCGAATCCGGCGAGCTTGCTCTGCTCCCCGAGCTGCGCCGGGCGTTGACCGAGGCGCTGCAGGCGGCGAACGCGCTCGCGCAAGTCGCCTACGAGCGCGTCCAGCGCGTGGCCCTGCTCGGCACGCCGCCCTCGCTGGACACCGGGGAGCTGACCCCGACCCAGAAGGTGGTGCGTGCGGCCGTGATGCGGCGCCACGCCAAGCTGATCCAGGCCATGCGCGACGGCTCGCCGCATCCGGCGGTGCTGGAGCTCAGCCGCCGCGGCGACGCCTTCGACCAGGCCTGAGACGGCGTGAGCGCGCTGATCAACTTCCTCGTCTTGATGACGCTGCTGTTCGGCGGCCTGGCGAAGACCGCGGCGCTGCCGCCGCGCCTCGCCTGGGGCATCGCGATCGCCTGCGCCGCGGTCGCGATGACGCTCGCCATCGTTCGCTACGTGCGCAGTCGCCCTCCGGGCGGCCGCTGAGCCGGCCCGCGTGTCGGATCAATCCAGCTCGAAACCGATCGGCTTCTCCGGGCCGAACCAGAACCGCACCGCCTGCTTGTCCACTTCGTAGATCCGTTTCGCTGCCTCGCCGGGCACCACGGCGTGCTCGGGCTTTCCCGGATCCTCCACCACGGCAGCGGCGCCGCTCTCCAGGAGCCTGGCCGTCTCCGGGGACACCGCCAGCCGGCCGACCTTGCCGCTCCGCTTGACGAAGTGGAAGTTCACCTCGCCCGGCGGCTCGCGCACGCGGCTCGCCTCGACCAGCTGCCGCAGCCGCAGCGCGCGCTCGGACTGCTGCCGCGCCTCTGCCTTCTTCGCCGCCTCCTTGCGGCGCTCCTCGGCCAGCTCGGCCTCGCGCAGCGCGAAGGCCTCCCGCCGCTGGCGCTCCTCCTCGGAGATCGACTCCTGCTTCTGCTTGACCGTGCCCTGCGGCTTTGCGCCCTTGCGCTCCGCTTCCTTGGCCTGCTTCTCGGTGACCAGTCCTGCCTTGAGCAGCTTGTCCCGCAGGTTCTGCATGCCGGAACAGTACAATGCGATGCTTGACGGCGCGAGGCGCGTATGGGTTCTACCGGAGCCGTGCGCGTCGTGTTCGTCGAGCAGCCCGGCAGCCTGCCTGCGCCGCCCGACGGCCGCGTGGCCGTGCTCGACGTGGCTTTCGCAGGGGGCGAGAACTTCGAGAAAGTGACGGTGCCGTTCCTCGATGCGCTGGGCGACCGGCTCGCGGTCTGGATCGATCACCACGAGCACCCGGTGGGATGGGCCCGCGTGCGCGGCGATCCACGCTTCTGCCTGGTGCCGAACCGGGACGCGCACGCCTGCCCCGAGCTGGTCACCCGCGAGGTGGTCGAGCGCGCGGGCGCGGTGGACGCGATCGTCGCACACGCCGACGTCGACGGCCTGCTCTCGGCGGTGAAGTTTCTGCGCAAGGGAGAGCCGCCCTGGCCCGAGGCGGACGAGGATGCCCGCGCCGCCGACAGTCCCGGCAGGGGACACGCGCTGTCCTCCTTCGGGCAGCTCCTCGTCGAGGCGCTCGACGAGGCAGGCAGCACGCTGCGCTCCAAGGGGCGCGAATCGCTGCGCCAGGAGCTGGTCGAGGGCCTCGTGCGCGCCCCGGAGCCGCTGCCGCCCAAGCTGCGCAAACGGCTACAAGACTTGCAGCGCGCGCACGCGGAGACCCTGGCGCCGGTCGAGGGGCTGGCGGCGTCGGCGCGGGAGGAGGCGCGCGGCGTCCTGGTGGTGCGGGTGCCCAAGGACCTCGGCCGGCCGGTGAAGAAAGCCCTCCTGTCCCGCCTGGAGGCCCGTGCCCCGGTGGGCGTGGTGGTCGAGGGGCGGGCGGTGACCGCGGCCACCTTCCGCGAGGACCTCGACCTGGGGCAGGTGGACGAGCTGACCGCCGGACGCAGCGACTACCGGTTCACCCAGGCGGACGACCAGGGGAGGGCGATCGTGCAGCGGCTCGGACGGCTGGTGGAGGAGCACAAAGGACCCGGTTAGAACGAGGGCAAGGACCGTGCATCTTACGGAGCGCCCATGACGCTGCCCATCGCCGCCAAGCCGGCCGCATCCAAGGCGCCCGCGCCGCAAGGCGAGGCGCTGCTGCGCGGCATCGACCGCCTGCGCAAGGAGCTCGATGCGGTGATCCTCGCGCACTACTACCAAGACGCCGAGATCCAGGAGATCGCCGACTTCGTGGGCGACTCGCTGCAGCTCTCGCAGCAGGCCGCGAGCACCAGCGCCAAGGTGATCGTCTTCTGCGGCGTGCACTTCATGGCCGAGACGGCAAAGATCCTGAACGCCGACAAGCAGGTCCTGCTCCCCGATCTCGACGCCGGTTGCTCGCTCTCGGATCGCTGTCCGCCGGAGCAGTTCGCGCGGTGGCTCGAGCAGTACCCGGGCCACAAGGTGGTCAGCTACATCAACTGCTCCGCCGGCGTGAAGGCGCTCTCCGACGTGATCTGCACCTCCTCCAACGCCGAGAAGGTGGTGCACAGCTTCCCGGCCGGGACGCCCATCGTCTTCGCGCCGGACCGGCACCTGGGCGCGTGGGTCAGCAAGAAGACCGGCCGCGAGCTGGTGCTGTGGCCGGGGTTCTGCATCGTGCACGAGCAGTTCACCGAACGGCAGCTCACCAAGCTCAAGGTCCGGCACCCCGAGGCGAAGCTCATCGCCCACCCCGAGTGCGAGGAGAGCGTGCTCGCGATGGCCGACTACGTCGGCTCGACGCGCGGTCTGCTCGAGTACGTGAAGACCAGCCCCGCGAAGAGCTTCATCGTCGCCACCGAGGTGGGAATCCTTCACCTGATGCAGAAGGCGCGCCCCGACGCCGAGCTGATCCCCGCCCCGCCCAGCTCGGGGTGCAACTGTGCGATCTGCCCCTACATGCGGCTCAACTCGCTGGAGAAGGTCTATCTCTGCATGCGCGATCGGGCGCCGGAGATCACTCTGCCCGAGGACCTGCGGCGGCGCGCGCTGGAGCCCGTCCGCCGGATGCTCGCGCTTTCGGCCTGACCCCGCGGTAGGTCCCAACCCCTGCCCTTTTCTTGGTGGCCCCGTGGTTCGTGGCTAGTTTCGTGGCCGGAGGGCCCGGCTACCGGGTCCGTGGCAGGACAAGCCCTTCGGGGCCAGGAGGACACCGTGCTGAAGTTTCCTACCCTCGGCACCGCCGTAGCCATCGCGGCGCTCGCTGCAGCTCCCGCCCACGCGCAGGTCAAGATACGGCTCGGCGCCGAGACGCAGTTGGTCGATCACGTCAACTCGCGCAACGGCGCGCCCTCGTCGACCACCTGGCTCACCGATCAGTGGCGTCCCTCGGTGGTCGGCATGCTCGGCTACTACGTGCTGCCGTTCCTCTCGATCGACGCGGAGATCGCCGAGGCCTTCCGCGTGAATCCGGGCCCCGGGCAGGACTCGCGCATCGGCACCACCTTCCGGCTCGGCGCTACCCTTGACCCGCCGCTGCTCCCCTTCTACCTGCGCGCCGCGGTGCCTCTGCACCTCGAGCCGGGGGACTTCTTCGCCAGCATGCGCGCCGCGATCGGAACGACGATCGGCCCGCCGCTCGCCAAGCTGTACCTCGAGCTCGGCGCGGATTTCCCGCTGGGCGGTGCTGGACACGACTTCTTCGACCAGCAGACGGTCTACGTCGGCGCGGGCCTGCAGCTGAACCTGTAGCGGCCGCATGCCGGAGGGCGGGGACCAGCCGCTCGCGCTCGTCCTCTCCGGAGGCGGCGCGCGCGGCGCGTACGAAGCAGGGGTACTGCGGTACGCGCTCGGCAAGCTCGCAGCCCGCCGCGGCCTCTCCGCCCTCCCGCAGATCTTCTGCGGCACCAGCGTCGGCGCGATCAACGCTTGCGCCCTCGCCGCCCGCGCCGAGGTCCCCGACCTGGGCGTGCGCCTGCTGGCCGACCGCTGGGAATCGCTCCGGCTGGAGGACGTCTTCAAGCTCGGCTGGGGCGATCTGACCACCATCGCCCGATGGCTGGTCGGCAAGCCCGCCACCGACAACGTCACCTCCCTGCTCGACGCTGGACCGCTGGCGCTCTTGGTGCGTGAGTTCATCCCCTGGCGCGCGCTGCACGAAAACGTGGCGAGCGGCCGCGTGCGGGCCGTCACGCTCTCCGCGACCGACGTGGAGACCGGGCACACCATCATCTTCGTGGAGAGCGCCACCGATCACGCGCTGTACTCGACCGACGCGTCCGTCGAGTACGTCCCGGTCCGCCTCAAGCCGCAGCATGCGCTGGCCAGCGCCGCGATCCCCATCATCTTCCCCACCGTCCGCGTGGGCGGGCGCCTGTTCGTCGACGGCAGCGTGAGGCAGAACACCCCCATCGCCCCCGCCATCCGGATGGGCTGCGAGCGCGTGCTGGTGATCGGGCTGCGCGCCGATCCGCGCACGCTGCTCGCGCGCGCCTCGCGCAGGCAAGGCGCCTCCGAGCAGGAGTCTCTCTCCTCCCCTCTGTACCTGTTCGGCAAGCTGCTCGACGCGCTGCTGCTCGACCGCGTCGAGAACGACCTCGCCAACCTGCGACGGGTCAACGCCGCGCTGCGGGCGCTCTCCCCGGGCGTGCTCGAGGAGCAGCCCGTCGCGCTCGCCCTGGTCGCCGCGGGCGGTTCTCTGCGGCCGGTTTCCGACTTGTTCATCCGGCCCAGCCAGGACCTGGGAAAGATCGCCGCCGACGTGCTGACCCGGCCCGCGGTCCGCGCGAGGCTGGTCGGCCCCGCCGGATACTTGATGCGCCGGATCGGCGAGAACGCCGTGGAGACGCAGGATCCCTCCGACCTGCTCAGCTACCTCCTCTTCGACGGCGAGTACGCCCGAGAGCTGATCGCGCTGGGCGAACGCGACGCGCACGAGGTGCGCGAGGAGCTGGACGCGTTCCTCGGATCGGCGTGAACGCGGGCAGCCGGTGAGCTGGCGCGGGCTCACCAGCGCGACCTTCCGACGGGCGGCCAGCCAGGCGCCGGCCGGATTCCATCGAACAATGAGGGCGGCTGCGGCGTACAGGAATACACGTCGCTACCCTATGCTTCCACTCACGAGAGGACTGGATGTTCGACCTGGAAGAACGCAGCAGCGGCGTGCTTCTCCACCTCACGTCGCTGCCTGGGCCGCACGGCAACGGCGACCTCGGCGCCGAGGCGCATCGGTTCGCCCGGCAGCTGGCCGCCGCCGGCCAGCGCTGGTGGCAGATGCTTCCCGTCGGTCCGCCGGGGGACGGCAACTCGCCGTACAGCGCGCGCTCGGCATTCGCGGGGGCCCCGCTGCTCATCGATCTCGAGGCGCTCGCCCGCGACGGCCTTTCGGAAGGGACTGCCGGGCTGCCGTCTTTCCCCGCGGGCCGCGTCGACTACCTGGCGGCGGCCGCGTTCCGCGAGCGGGAGCTGCGGCGCGCCTTCCCCGCCTTCGAACGCCGGCGCAAGCGCGCCTCCTACCAGGCCTTCTGCGAGCGGGCCGCGTCGTGGCTCGAGGACTTCGCGCTCTTCTCGGCGCTCCGCTCCGCGGCGGGCGGGGCACCGTGGATCGAGTGGGACCGCGAGCTGCGCCTCCGCCGGCCGGGCGCGCTCTCGAGAGCGCGGCGCGAGCTCGCCTCGGAGATCGAGTTCCACAGGTTCCAGCAGTGGCTCTTCGAAGACCAATGGCGATCCTTCAAGCAGGACGCAAACCGGCTGGGGATCGGCCTCATCGGCGACCTGCCGTTCTTCGTGGCCTACGACAGCGCGGACGTGTGGGCACACCGCGAGCTGTTCCAGCTGGACGGCGAAGGACGGCCGACCGTCGTGGCCGGGGTCCCGCCGGACTTCTTCAGCAAGACCGGCCAGCGCTGGGGAAATCCGCACTACCGCTGGTCGGCGATGAAGCAGCGAGGCTTCCGCTGGTGGATCCAGAGGGTGGAGCATGGGCTCGAGCGGTTCGATGCCCTCCGGCTCGACCACTTCATTGGATTTTGGCGCACCTGGCAGATTCCAGGGGACGCGCCAACCGCGCAAAAGGGCCGCTGGGCGGCGGGTCCCCGCGACGAGTTGTTCCACAAGCTGCAAGCCCGGCGCGGCGCCCGGCTCCCCCTCATCGCGGAGGACCTGGGGCTGGTCACGCCCGAGGTGACGGCCCTGCGCGACCGCTTCGAGCTGCCCGGGATGAAGCTGTTGCAGTTCGCCTTCGGCGCCGACCTGCAAGCGCGCGATTTCCGGCCGCACAACTATCCGCGGCGCTCGGCGGCCTACACCGGCACGCACGACAACGACACCACGGCCGGCTGGTACTTCGATCCGGGCGGGAGGGAGCGCACCCCGGAAGAGACGGAGGCGGAGCGCCGCACCGCGCTCGCCTACCTCGGCCTCGACGAGGCGCGCGAGATCCACTGGCAGATGATCCGGTGCGTCTCGGCCTCGGTGGCGAACCTCGCCATCGTGCCGGTGCAGGACGTGCTGGGGCTCGGGTCGGAAGCTCGCATGAACCGGCCCGGCACCGAGACCGGCAACTGGGAATGGCGGCTGCGCGACGGGGCCTTCGACCAGGGCGCCGTCGATCGCCTCTGCGAGCTGGCGCGGCTCTACGACCGGCTGCCGGCAGCCGAGCGCGCGGAGCGCCGGAGTCCTTTGCCGCGCCTGGCGGCGAGGGAGGCGCGCGGATGAAGCGGCGTGTTCTCCCGGCTCCGCGCCGCGGCCTTTCCGACGATCCCCTCTGGTACAGGGACGCCGTGATCTACGAGCTGCGCGTCCGCTCGTACATGGACTCGAACGGCGACGGCGTCGGCGACTTCCGCGGGCTGACCGAGAAGCTCGACTACCTGCAAGACCTGGGCGTCTCCGCGCTGTGGCTTTTGCCCATCTGTCCCTCGCCTGGCAAGGACGACGGCTACGACATCTCCGACTACACCGACGTGCACCCCGACGTGGGCACCCTGGAGGACTTCAAGGTCTTCCTCGACCAGGCGCATAGCCGCGGGATCCGCGTGATCACCGAGCTGGTCCTGAACCACACCAGCGATCAACACCCCTGGTTCCAGCGCGCCCGCCGCGCTCCGGCCGGCTCGCGCGAGCGGAACTTCTACGTGTGGAGCGACACGCCCGAGCGCTACCAGGACGCGCGCATCATCTTCAAGGACTTCGAGCCGTCGAACTGGTCGTGGGACCCGGTAGCCAAGCAGTACTACTGGCACCGGTTCTTCTCCCATCAGCCCGACCTGAACTTCGACAACCCCGCGGTGCACGATGCGATGTTGTCGGTGGTCGACTTCTGGTTCGGCCTGGGAGTCGACGGGCTGCGCCTCGACGCCGTCCCCTACCTGTACGAGCGCGACGGCACCAACTGCGAGAACCTTCCCGAGACGCACCAGTTCCTCAAGAAGCTGCGCGCCCACGTCGATGCGAAGTTCAAGAACCGCATGCTGCTGGCGGAAGCGAATCAGTGGCCCGAAGACGCCGCCGCCTACTTCGGCCAGGGCGACGAATGCCACATGAACTTCCATTTCCCGATCATGCCCCGGATGTTCATGTCCATTCACATGGAGGACCGGCTCCCCATCGCGGACATCCT
>DATFUN010000210.1:0-4418 GCA_035260805.1 Myxococcales bacterium
CCCCCGCCGCGACCACCGCCGCCCGGGCAGGGACGACCTCGCGCTCGGCCTCGACCGCCTCGAGCGCGCCACGCGTGAAGCGCAGGCGCACCGCGCGCGCGCGGAGCACCCGAACCCGCGCACCGTCGAGCGCCGAGCGCAGTGCCCGCGTCAGCTTGCGATTGTCGACCACCCCGTCGTCCGGTTGCCACAGGGCGAGCCGCGCGCCCGGATGGGACAAGAGCTCGGCCCGGAGGCCGGCCGCTGACTGCCATGCCTGCTGCGCGCGGAGCTGCTCCGCCTCCGCCTCGGTGAAGGCCAGCCGCAGCGCGCCGCATCGGGAAAACCCGATGTCGCCCAGCTCCGCCGCCAGCGCGGGATACAGCTCCAGCGACCGCAAACAGAAGTCCAGAAACGGCCCTCTGCGCTCAGCTTCGCCCTGGGCCCCGAGGATCCCCGCTGCCGCCCAGCTCGCCTCTCGTCCGGGCTCCCCTCTCTCGACCACCCGGACTTCGTGTCCATGCTGCGCCAGCCGCAAGGCCGAGAGAAGCCCGATGACCCCGCCACCGATGACCGCCACTTCCATTCCGTCCGTCTCTCACGAAGCGAGCTGCAGGTCGAGATCGAACCTCGAACTCGATTGCTTCCCGCCTCGTTCCCGTCGCATCCTGCGCAGCCCATGACCGTCCACATCGAGGTGCAGCGAGTCGGGGATCGCGGCGAGCCGCTCCCCCTTCCCTCCTACGCGACCTCCGGCTCCGCAGGTCTCGATCTGCGCGCCGATTCAGCCGTCACGCTGCTTCCCGGCCAGCGCGCCCTGGTGCCCACCGGTCTCGCGATCGCGGTGCCGCCCGGGTACGAGGGTCAGGTGCGCCCGCGCAGCGGACTGGCCTTGCGCAGCGGAGTGACGTGCCTGAACAGCCCCGGCACGCTGGACAGCGACTACCGGGGCGAGCTGTGCGTGATCCTCGTCAACCTGGGCCAGGAGGAGGTCGCGCTCGCCCGCGGCGAGCGGATCGCGCAGCTCATCGTCGCGCCGGTCTCCAGGGCGGAGCTCGCGGAAGTCCCCGAGCTGCCGGTGACCAAGCGGGGCGCCGGCGGATTCGGGCACACCGGACGGTAGACGCGCTACCGGCCGCGCTTGCCCTTGCGCAGGCTCTTCTTCCGGCGCACGCGGCGGCGCCGCAGCGCCTTCTGCTTCTCCTTGCTGCGGCTCTTGATGCTCTTCTTGGTGCGGGGCATGCGTTCTCCGGAATTGAAGTGGCGCCTCTCTAGCACAGGGACACCGCGTCGGCGAGCGCGCGCTTCGTCGCCGCGGGGCTTGTAGGCGTCCGGATGGTTCTGGTACACGCGTTCAGTGCGCCTCTGCGTGCTCGCCAGCGGGAGCGGCGGCAATACGGCCTTCGTCGAGGCGGGCGGCGCGCGCGTCCTGATCGACGCCGGGCTTTCGTTCCGCGAGACGCGGCGGCGCTGCGCGGACATGGGGTTCGACCTGCGCGACCTCACCGACGTCCTGCTCACCCACGAGCATGCGGACCACTGCTTCGGCGCGGCGACGATCGCGCGCAAGCTGGGCGCCCGGGTGCATGCGACGCGCGGCACGCTCCAGGCGCTGCGCGATCCGCCGCCCCCCGAGCTGTGCTTCCCCCTGCCCCAGGACGGCGTGCTGCTCCTCGGTCGGGGGCTCCAGGTCCGAGCCATCCCGGTGCCGCACGACGCAGTCGAGCCGGTCGCTTTCGCCTTGGAGGAGAGGGTCGAGGGCGGAAAGTGCATCCGCGCAGCGGTGGTCACCGATCTCGGGTGCGCGCCGCGCGCGCTTGCCAAGGCGCTCGGCCGGCTCGATGCGCTGATCGTGGAGATGAACCATGACGCGCGCCTGCTGCTCGAGGGGCCCTACCCGGCCTCGCTCAAGCGCCGCGTTCGCTCGGACCTGGGCCACCTCTCCAACGCGCAGGCGGCGCAGCTCGTGGCGCAGGTGCTCCACCCCGGCCTGCGGCACCTGGTGCTCGCCCACCTCTCGGAGCAGAACAACACGCCGGCCCATGCGCGCCGGGAGGCCGAGGCCATCCTGACGGCGCGCGGCAGCCGCGCCGCCCTCCACCTGGCCGGCCAGGTGCGCGCGCTGCCGCCCATCGTCATCGACGCGGGCAGCGCGTTCGCGATCCCGCGGCCCCGCCAGCTCGCGCTGTTCGGCACCTGAAGATGCGCTTCCTCATCCTGATCCTGGCCGTGGCGCTGCTGATCGTTCTGCTGCGCCGCAAGAAGTGATCACGTCATCGAGGAAGACACAGCGCCGCCGGATACGGCTGCGGACGGCGCTGTTGCGGGCGAGCGCCGCAGCCGGTACACCCGGCGCATGATCCCGCGCTACAGCCGCCCGGAGATGGTCCGGCTCTGGACGCCGGAGCACCGCTACCAGACGTGGCTGGCCGTCGAGCTGGCCGCCGCGCGCGCCATGGCCGATGCGGGCCTCGTGCCCCGCGACGCCGTCGAGGACTGCGTGCGGAAGGCGGGGACCTTCACGCCCGAGGACGCGGCGCGAATCGACGAGATCGAGAAGGTCACCCGCCACGACGTGATCGCCTTCCTCACCTTCCTCGAGGAGCGGATCGGTCCGGCGGCCCGGCACCTGCACTTCGGCCTGACCAGCTCGGACGTGCTCGACACCTCGTTCGCCATCCTGCTGCGCGACGCAGCGGACCTGATCCTCGCCGGCATCGACGGGGCACGGGAGGCGGTGGTGAAGCGCGCGGTCGAGCACAAGCGCACGCCCACCATCGGCCGCTCGCATGGCATCCATGCCGAGCCCACCACCTTCGGATGGAAGCTGCTGGTTTGGGCCGACGAGCTGTCGCGCGCCCGAGCGCGCGTGGAACGGGCACGGGCAGTGATCTCGCACGGCAAGCTGTCGGGCGCGGTGGGCACCTTCGCGCACCTCTCGCCGCAGATCGAGGAGGCGGCGCTGCGATCGCTGGGGCTTTCTCCCGCGCCGGTGTCCACGCAGATCGTTCAGCGCGACCGGCACGCCGAGTACTTCTCCGCCCTGGCGCTGGTTGGCGCGTCCATCGAGAAGTTCGCGGTGGAGATCCGTCACCTGCAGCGCACCGAGGTGCGCGAGGCCGAGGAGGCATTCGGGAAGGGGCAGAAAGGGTCCTCCGCCATGCCGCACAAGCGGAACCCCATCCTGAGCGAGAACCTGAGCGGGCTCGCGCGGCTCTTGCGCGGCTACGCAGTGAGCGCGCTGGAAGACGTCGCTCTCTGGCACGAGCGCGACATCAGCCACTCCAGTGTGGAGCGGGTGATCGGGCCCGACGCGACGGTCACGCTGGACTTCATGCTCCACCGGTTCGCCGGGCTGATCGAGGGCCTGCGCGTCTACCCGGAGCGGATGCGGGAGAACCTCGAGGCCACCCGCGGGCTGGTCTTCTCGCAGCCGGTCTTGCTCAAGCTGATCGAGCGCGGGATGGACCGCCAGGCCGCCTACGTGGTCGTGCAGCGCAACGCCATGAAGGTGTGGGACGAGGGGAAGGACTTCAAGACGCTGCTCGCGCGGGATCCGGAGGTGAAGAAGCTCCTCACTTCACAGGACCTGGACGCGGCCTTCGACCTGGAGCACGAGCTGCGCCACGTCGACGCGGTGTTCGATCGGGTGCTCGCTCGCCGCCCCTAGGGCAGCGGCGCGCTTTTGAGAGCGCGAGGTAGGACATGGTCCGCGTCTGCGTGTTTGCCGGGTCGAGCGGGTCCGTCGAGGCGAAGTACCTCGAGGCCGCGCGCGCATTGGGGACCGCGATCGCCCGGCGGGGAATGGGCATGGTCTACGGCGGCGGTGCCGTCGGGCTGATGGGCGCCTGCGCGGACGCCGCGCTGCTGGGCGGCGCCGAGGTGGTCGGCGTCTTGCCGCGGGCGCTGGCGCGCCGCGAGGTCGCGCACCCCAGGCTCACCGAGCTGCGCATCGTGAAGACGCTGCACGAGCGCAAGGCGGTGATGGCGGCGCTGTCGGACGGATTCGTCGCGCTGCCCGGCGGCTGCGGAACCTTGGACGAGCTCTTCGAGGCGATCACCTGGCGCCAGCTGGGCCTGCACGACAAGCCCATCGGGCTCTGCGACGTGGACGGCTATTACGCTCCGCTGCTGCGGTTCCTGCGGGACGCGACCGCGGCGGGCTTCGTCGGACCGGCGGTGCTCGAACGATTGCCGGTCCGATCCGCCCCCGACGAGCTGCTTTCGTCGCTATTCGGCTGACCGAAGAGGTCAGGCGGCCGGGAGGCGCATCTCGATGCGCGCTCCCGAGCCCGGCAGGTTGTCCGCGCGGATCGTGCCGCCGTGCGCCTCGACGATCCGGCGGGCCAGCGCGAGCCCCAGGCCGAACCCGGACTGCCGCGCCCGCGCCGCGGTTCCCCGGTAGAACGGGTCGAAGATGCGCTCCAGCTCGTCGGGCG
>DATFUN010000211.1:0-10027 GCA_035260805.1 Myxococcales bacterium
GGGGCGATGGTGCTCGGCCACGGCGTGCGCGCGCCGTCGGGTGTGCAGGCGGTAAAGCAGTCGTACGCGAAGAACGTCGGGGACGAGTTCATCGAGCCCACGGTGATCGTGCAACCGGACGGGTCGCCGCGCGGGCTGATCCGCGACGGCGACTCGGTGATCTTCTTCAACTTCCGCGCGGACCGCGCGCGCGAGATGACCCAGCTCCTCGCCTTCGACGACCCGCCGGGCTGGGACAAGAAGTGGCCGCCCGTCTCGGAAGTGCGCAAGGTCCGGCCCCGCCTGTCCGCGTACACGACGATGACGGAGTACGACGCCAAGCTCACCGAGCGAGGAATCCCGGTAGCCTTCCCGCCCGATCAGCCGACCGACATCTTGCCGGAGCTGGTGGCGCGGGCCGGCGCGCGCCAGCTGCGCTGCGCCGAGACGGAGAAGTACGCGCACGTGACCTTCTTCTTCAACGGCGGCCGGGAGACGGTCTTTCCGGGGGAGGAGCGGATCCTGGTGCCGAGCCCCCGCGACGTGAAGACGTACGATCTCAAGCCGGAGATGAGCGCCGAGGAAGTCACCCGGCAGCTCGAGAAGCGGATGTGCGAGTTCGGCTTCGTGCTGGTGAACTACGCCAACCCGGACATGGTCGGGCATACCGGCGTGCTCCCCGCCGCCCTCAAGGCGGTTGCCAAGGTCGACGAGTGCATCGGCCGCCTGTGGGCCGCCGCGCAGAAGTGCGGGATGGCCATGGTGGTGACCGCCGACCACGGGAACATCGAGACCATGATCGACCCCGAGACGGGCGAGCCGTTCACCGCGCATACCTTGAACCCGGTGCCGATCTACCTGTGCGACCCGCAGCTCACCGGCGCGCGCCTGCGCAGCGATGGGATCCTGGCCGACGTCGCGCCCACGCTGCTCCAGATCATGGGGCTCCCCAAGCCCGCGGCCATGTCGGGCAAGAGCCTGCTCCAGAGCTGAGGAGCGCCCGCCGGAGGACTCCAGTGCCGGACCGAACCCCGCTCCCGTCGACGCCCGCTGCGCTGCGGCGAGGCGCCGCGCTGTTCGACGAGGGGCGTTTCTGGGACGCGCACGAGGCCTGGGAGGAGGCGTGGCTCGAGGAGGAAGGCGAGGTGCGCCTCTTGCTCCAGGGGCTCATCCAGGTCGCAGCCGGGTACCACAAGGCCACCGTGCAGCTGCAGCCGAACGGCTGCGTGAAGCTGCTCTGCAGCGGCCTGGACAAGCTCACGCCGCTTCAGGCCGGGCTTCTCGGTGTTCCCCTCGCGCGGTTCGTCCCGGAAGTGCAGCGCACCCTTTCGGAGGCGCGTCGCTGGCAGTCCGGCGAGCTGCCTTCGTTCCCGCGCGATCTCCTCCCCAGGCTCGCCCTGGGCGCGTAGCCGGCGCAAACGGCCTGGCGAAGCTGGCCCGGCGCCTGCACGCGCGCTGGGAGCCGTGTCCAGAGCCAGCCTGCGCGATCTGCTGGAGGCCATACCGGCCCTCCTGTTCCCGGACCGTTGCGGCGCCTGCGAGGCGCTCTGCGGAGGCCCGTTCTGTCCCCCTTGCGCGGAGACGCTCCTCCCGGTCCCTGCAGGATGCCCGCTCTGTGGCGAGCCGGGGGACGAGGCATTGCTGCCCGCGTTGCGGCCGCGCCGCTGCGCGCGCTGCCGCAAGGATCCGCCTCCCTACGCGCGTGCCCAGGCTGCGTTCCTGCACGGCGGGGCGCTGTCCGAGGCCATCCACCGCCTCAAGTACGAGGGGAGGGAAGAGCTGGCGCGACCGTTGGGCGCGCTGTTCGCGGCATGCGAGCCGCCGCGGGCGGACCTCGTCGCGCCGATCCCGCTCCATGCGGCGCGCCTTCGCGAACGCGGGTACGACCAGGCCGCGCTCCTCGCGCGCGAGGCGGGGCGGCGGTTCGGCCTGCCCGTGCGGTCGCTGCTCGTGCGCGTACGGCCGACGCCCCAGCAGGTGGGGCTCGATCGGATCCGTCGCGACCAGAACGTTCGCGCGGCGTTTCGCGCGCTGCCCGGCGCCGCTGGTGTGCGGGTATGCCTGATCGACGACGTGCTCACCACCGGCGCGACGGCTGCGGAAGCCGCTCGCGCGCTCGCGGCCGCCGGCGCGATCCGCGTGGAAGTGCGGACGCTTGCCCGGGCGGCGTAGCGGGCGGACGCCCGCCCGCCCGTATAGCGTGCTTGCCTGTGGCACGGTAAGGAATGCTCCAGGGTGCCGGGCCGTTGCGGCTCTGACCCCTCCCCGGGAGCCCGATGCCGAGACGACTCGCCGCACTAGCGCTGCTCCTCCTGCCGATCGCGGCCATTGCCGGGCCGGTCGATACGCAGGCGGACGCGCTGTTCGCTCGGCTCGCGGGTGAGCTTGGGTCCGCGCGCGCCCTGCCCGATCTGTTCCGGGTGTACGAGCTCCGCGACGAAGTGTCCGACCTGGCCGCGTTTGCGCGCCGCTTCGACCGCATCGCCGTGGATCGCGGGGCCCGGGCCGACGTGCGCGCGGCGGCGCTCGAGCTGCGGGCGCAGCTGGCCGTCGCGCAGGGGCAGCTCCTGCAGGCCCGCGCCGCCATCGATCGGGCAGCTCCCGTCCGCGCGTGGGCGGTCATCGGCCCCTTCGAGAACGACGGCCGCACCGGGCTGCGCACGGTCTATCCTCCCGAGACGGCAGGATACGACGCCGCGGCCAAGTATCCCGGCAAGGACCACGACGTGTCCTGGCGCGCGTTGCCCCAGCAGGCGTTCCCGCTCGGCTACGTCGACCTGTCCTCGGCGGTGTGGCCTGCGCAGGAATCGACCGTGTACGCGGCGACCGTGCTTCGCTCGGCGCGGGCGCGGACGGCCGTGCTGCACCTGGGCGCCAGCGGCGCCAGCCGCCTGTGGGTGAACGGGAAGCTGGTGCGCGAGGACACCGCCGTGCATCCGTCGCGTTGGGACCAGGCTGCGTTCGCGGTCGAGCTGCGCCCCGGAGACAACCCGGTGCTGCTCAAGCTGGCGCACGGGACCGGCAAGCCGGGGTTCTCCCTGCGCGTGTGCGACGAGCATGACGAGCCGCTCCCGGCGGTGGCCAGCTCCGCGCGCATCCCCGGCAAGAAGCATGCTCTGGCCTCCGTGCGCGAAGCGCCGGCGCGCAGGCCCGCTGCGCGCATCCCCGACGCCGTTGCCGAGCTGCGCGAGGAAGCGCGGCTGCACCCCGAGGATGCGCGCGCGCAGGAGGATCTCGCGGTGGCGCTCGCCTGGCGGCGGCAGTACGACGACGTGGAGCGCCTCGCGCTGCACGCCCAGGAACGCGCTTCCGAGGCGGCGCCGGGCGACCCCCGGATCGAGCTGCGGCTCTCGCGGTACGAGGATCGCGACGGCAACCGCCGGCGCGCCGCGCTGGAGCGGGCGCTGGCCCGCAATCCGGAGGACGCGGGCGTGCTCGAAGCGCTCGCTGCGCAGCGGCTGGAGCACGGCGATGCGTGGGGCGCGGTTCGATTCGCCGAGAAGGCCCGCGCCGCGGACCCCGCCGCGTTGCCAGCTGCCCTGACGCTCGCCCGGGCGCTGGAGGCGGTCGGACTCACCGCGCGCGCCTCGCTCCTGCGTCTTCAGGCCGCGCGCGAGCACCCCGCGCTCCCGGCGGCGCACCGCGCGGCCGCCAATGCGCAGCGGCGCTTCGGCCGGGCCGCCGAGTCCGAGGCCGAGCTGCGCGCCGCGCTCGCAGTCCGGTTCGACGACGCCGAGGCGCGCGGAGACTTGACCGCGCTCCTGCTCGACCGCGGCGACCTGGACGGCGCGCTGCGCCTCCTGGGCGAGTCGATCTCGATCGATCCCGCCTCGCCCTATTCGCGGCTGCGCGCCGCCGAGCTGCTCTCCCAGAACGGCCGCGCTGCGCAGGCCGAGCGGGCCTACAAGGAGCTGGTCGAGCTGGCGCCGGATCGGCCCGACGTGCGCGAGGCGCTCGGGCGCCACCTTTTGCGCGAGAACGACGACGCCGGCGCCCTGGCGGCGTTCACGCAGGCGCTGGCGCTCAAGCCGCAGAATCCCGCCCTGCGCGAGCTGATGCGGACCGTGCGGCCCGAGGAGCGGTACGCCGCGCCGTACCTCTACGACGCAACCGCCCTGGCCAAGGCGCCCAGCGCAGCGCAGGGCGAGGACGTGGAGATCCTGGCGGACCTCACCGTGACCCGCGTCTTCGCGAACGGGCTCGCCTCGCGCACCCGCCAGCTGGTGCTGCGCGCGCTCACCCAGCGCGGCGTGGACCAGTCGCGGTGGCAGTCGATCCAGTACTCGCCGGACCGGCAGATGGTGCGCGTCGAGCGCGCCCGGATCGTGCGCAAGGACGGCACGGTGGTGGAAAGCCGCAGCGACGGCGAGCGCAACGTGAGCGAGCCTTGGTACGCGATGTACTACGACCTGCGCTCGCGGGTGGTCGGCTTTCCCCAGCTGGAGCCCGGCGACGTGCTCGAGGTGGTGCAGCGGATCGACGACTCGGGCACCAACTTCTTCGCCGACTACTTCGGCGACTTCCAGTACCTGCAGGGCTACTCGCGCAAGGGCATCGCCGACTACGTGCTCCTGGGCCCGCCAGGGCGCGCCTTCTACGCCGTGGCAACGCCGCTGCCCCGGCTCAGCCATACCCAGGGCAAGCTGCCCGACGGCGGCACCTGGCAGCGGTGGACGGCGCGCGACGTGCCGCGCGTAGTGCCCGAGCCCTCGATGCCGGGCTCGAGCGACCTGCTCGCCTACGTGCACGTCTCCACCTACAAGGACTGGGAGAGCGTCGCGCGGTTCTACTGGGGCCTGGTGAAGGACCAGCTGCGCGTCACCGACGAGGTGCGCGCCGCCGCCCAGGAAGCGGCGCGCGGCATCCCGGCGACGGACGAGGAGGCGCGGATCCGCGCCGTCTACGACTACGTGGTGTCTCGCACGCGGTACGTGGCGCTGGAGTTCGGCATCCACAGCTTCAAGCCGTACCCGGTGGAGACCGTGCTCACCCGCCGGTTCGGCGACTGCAAGGACAAGGCCTCGCTCATGCACGCCATGCTCGAGGCGCTGGGCATCGACTCGCGGCTGGTGCTCTTGCGCACGAGGAGGATGGGCAACCTGTCGGAGGCGCTGGCGTCGCTCGCGGTCTTCGACCACGCCATCCTCTACGTTCCCAAGTACCAGCTCTACCTGGACGGCACGGCCGAGTTCCACGGCTCGGGCGAATTGCCGCCCGACGACCGGGGCGCCGAGGCGCTGGTCGTGGAGCCCGACGGCACCGGGTCCCGGATCCGCCGGACGCCGGACGCGCGGCCCGCCGACAACCTGGACGAGACGCGCGCCCGGCTGTCGCTGAGCGCCGACGGAAGCGCGAAGCTGGACCTGACCGCCAGCGCGCGGGGTCCGTGGACCGCCGAGCTGCGCCGGACGTTCGAGTCGCCGGACGAGCGGCGCGCGCGCGCCGAGGAGCAGCTGGCGCGGGCGGCCTTCCCCGGCGTTAAAGTCACCGCCGTGGACGTGTCGGACCCGCACGACATCGAGCGGCCCTTCACCGCGCGCTTCCAGGCCAACGCGCCGGCGTTCGCCACGCTCTCGGCCGGCGGCCTGCGCTTCTCGCCGTTCGGGCGGCAGCGCAGCTACGTCGAGTCCTACGCGCAGCTCTCGCGGCGCGCGCTGCCGCAGCGCCTGCCTGCGCCGCAGCGCCTCACCGTCTCGACGGAGGTGGAGCTGCCGCGCGGGTGGAGCGCGTCGCTCCCCGAGGATGCATCGGAGGACGCCGCGCAGGGCAGCTGGTCGGTGAAATACGCGCGAGCCGATGGCAAGGTGACCGCGAGCCTCGTGCTGGAGCTGAACGGGGGCACGGTCGCGCCGCAGGACTACGCGGCGTTCCGCTCGTTCCTCGGCCGGCTCGACCGGGTGCTCTTGCGCAAGGTCGAGGCGGTCGCGCCCGCGCAGACCGCGGTGAACGAGGGCAACTGAGCTTGAATTCCCTCCCGCGTCCGGCCGCCCTGCTGGCGATCTCCGCGCTCGCGCTCGCGTGCGGGCACGCGGCCCGCGCCCCTTCGCCGCGCGCAAGCGCCGAGGAAGAGGCGCGCCGACGGTTGGACGACGCGGAGCGCGCGGCGGCCGCCGGTGACGCCATGGCCGCCGCCCGGGCAGGCTGGCTGCGATACCTGGTCGCCTCCGACGCTCCCGCCGCCGAGGCGCGTTTGCGCGCGGCAGCCCGGAGCGGCGATCAGCGGGCGCGGGCGCTGGCCCTCTGCGGGATCGCGGAGATCCTCGAGGACCGCCTCGACACGCTGCCGGCCGTCCGGGCGTGGATCGATGCGGTGCACGCGGCGCCTGGCGATGCGCTGGCCGAGCTCGCCGCCTCCAGGCTGCTCGACGTGCAGGGCGACTCCCGCGTCGTGGACGACGCCATCGTGGAAGCGGCAGAGCACGCTCCGCCGGCGCTCTCGCCCCGCGCCGCACGCCTGCTGCGTGAGGGGGCCGCACGGTCGCTTGCGGCTCGCGTGGCCGAGGTGGGGCCCAAGGCGGAAGCCAAGGCGTGGGCGCGGATGGGCGTGGTGCAGAGCTGGCGCGTGGCGGGCCCCTTCGGCGCGCTCCGGCTGTTCGATCTGTCGCGCGCGCTGGCCCTGGACGGGACGTCTCCCATAGCGGCGCCCGCGCAGGGCCCGGCCGGGCCCACCGGGTCGCGGGCCCTCGATTTCCCCGACGGTGACGTCGGGCTCGACCTCGAGCCCTCGGACGGCGACGTGTTCTACGCCGCGAGCGAGCTGCGCATCGAGCGCGGCGGCGATTACCTCGCCTGGATCGAAGGGGCAGCGGCGCTGGAGCTGCGCTTCGACGGCGCGGTCGTCCTCTCCCGCGTGCCCTACCCGCGCGAGATGCCGCGCGCCCAGACGATCGCGGTCCGCCTCGGCCCCGGCACGCACCAGGCGCTGGTGCGCTGGAGCCGGGCGGAGGGCGCGCGCTTCCGGCTCACGCTGGTGCGCGCGGACGGGGCGCCCGCCGACTTCGCCAGCGCCGCTCCGGCGGAGCTCACCGGCGCGCGCCTCGAGGCACCGTGCGCGCTCGGGAAGGCCTGCTCCGCGCGCGCGGCCTGGGCGGAAACCCCCTCGCTCGCCAGCGTGGCGGAAGAGCGGTTGCGCGAGGACGACGGCGACCCGCTCGCGGCATGGCTCCTGGCCCGCGCGGTGATCGGCGACGAGCGCGCCCCGGCGCGGGTGGCCGTGGCGCGCGCGGTGGCCCTGAGCGCCTCCGGAGCGCCGGCGCTGCTGCTGCGCGCGCAGGAGGTGCTGCGCGATCCCGAGGTGCCGGACCGGCTCGGCCGCTCTCGGGCCCTGATCGATCTGTCGCAGGCTGCGCGGAAGGACCCGCTGCTCGTCCGCGCGCGCCTCACGGCGGCGGCCCTGCAGCGCGACGCGGAACGGTACGACGACGCGGCGCAGGAGCTGCAGCAGGCGGAAGCCGCGCTACGGCACCTGGGCGGCCCCGCGCCGCAGGCGGGCGCCATCCCCGCGGCGCTGACCGTGGCGGCGCGGGCGCCGGCCGCGGACGCATTGCCGGCGCGGCTGCAGCTGGCGCGGGCCAGGCTGCTCGACGCGCAGGGAAACGCCTCGGCGGCGCGCGCCGGCGTCGAGGCCGCGCTGCGGGCCGACCCCGGCAGGTGCGATGCGCGATCGCTCCGTTACGAGCTGGCCCGGCGCGACGGCAGCATTCCCGACCAGCGGAAGGCCGCGGAGGGGCTGCTGCCGTGCGGCGACGGAGCTTCCACCCTGGCCGGGCTGCTGCGCGATCGCCGCGACCTCGCGCGCGCCGAGGAGCTCTTCGCGCTGCTCGCCGCCGCGCATCCCGGCCAGCCGGCCCGGCTGCATGCCCTGGCGGAGATCCAGGGGGCGCGCAACGAGGTGGCCGCCGCCGTCCGTACCTTGGAGAAGGCCTCCGCGCTGGCGCCGCGCAGCGCCGATCCGGTGCGCCGCCTCGCCGGGCTGCTCGAGGCGAGCGGGAATGCTCGTGCCGCCGACGAGGCGCGCGCCCGCGCCGTGGCGCTCGCCCCGGGCGATCTCGCCCTGCGGCGCCAGCTGGCGCAGTCCCGCGGCGAAGACGTGATGCGCTGGGCGGACCGCGACGGCCTGGCCCTGGCCCGCGACGCCGGAGTGAAGGCGCCGCCGGGCGCATCCGCCGTCCGCTTGCTGGACCAGGGCGCGGTGCAGGTCTATCCGGACGGCGGCGCGGTCGAGCGGGTGCACAACGTCGTCCGCGTGCTCGACAAGAAGGGCGTCTCCCGCTTCGGTGAGGCACACCTGCCCGGCGACGCCGAGGTGCTGCGCCTGCGCACCATCAAGCGCGACGGCCGCACGCTGGAACCCGAGTCGATCCCCGAGAAGGAGGGCGTGACCATGCCCGGCCTGGAGCCTGGCGACGCCGTCGAGATCGACTACCTGCGCGCGATCGCGCCCAGGGGTCCGGAGCTTCCGGGAGTCGGCTTGGGCGGGTTCTTCTTCCGGGACGAGCAGACCCCGATGGTCGAGAGCACCTACGAGGTGCGCGCCCCCGCGCAGCTTCCCCTGGAAGTGGACGCGCACAACGTCAAGGCGCCCGCCATCGAGAAGGTGGCCGGCGAGCAGCGCTTCCGCATGACCGCGCGGGACGTCGCGCCGCAGGAGCCCGAGCCGCACCAGCCGTCCGAGGCGGAGACGATGCCGTGGATCCAGATCGGCTCCGGCGCCGGGCAGCGCGAGCTGCTGCGCTCGCTCGCGGACTGGGCGCTTCTGCGCGGCCGGGCGGGCAGCGCCACCGACGAGCTGGCGCGAGCGGCCGGGGGAGCGACGCCGCGCGAGCGCGCGCGGCAGATCCACGCTGCCGTGGCGCAAGCCGTGCGCGGGCGATCGCAGGGATCGGACTTTTCGCTCCCGGCCGCGCACGTGCTGGCGCAAGCTCGCGGGAACCGTCTGCTGCTCCTCAAGGCGGCGCTCGCCTCGGCCGGGATCGGCAGCCACATCGTGCTGGTGCGCGGGTTCAACCAGGACCAGGCGGCGTACCGGTTCCCGCGCCCCGATGCGTACGGCTGGGCGGTGCTGCGCATCGACCTTCCGGGCGAGGCCGCCTGGGTCGACCCGAGCTACCGGCTGGGGCCCTTCGACGCGCTGCCTGCCTTCCTGCGCGGCCAGGACGCCTGGGTGGTGCCCGAGCCGGGCGAGGAGCCGCAGCAGGTCCGTACGCCCTCGGAACCGGCGGAGGACGGGCGCCAGATTTCGCTGCAGCTCCGGCTCGATGCTGCCGGAGTAGCCACGGGCGGCGGCCGGGACCGGCATCTGGGGTTCGAGGCGGCCGGCCTCAAGGACGCGCTCGAGCGGTACGACGAGACGCAACGCAAGCAGGCGGTGGAGTCGATGCTCGGCCGCGGCCTGCGGGGCGTGGAGCTGGACTCGCTCGCCGCCGAGGGGGAGGGAGAGGTCGGCGGCGCCACGACGCTCGTCTACGGCCTGCGCGCGCAGCTCGCGCGGCGCGACGGGGCGCGCCTGCTCGTGCCCGCCTCGCCTCTGCCCCAGCGGCTGTCCGGGCGCTGGGTACAGAAGGCGGAGCGGGCGCTTCCGCTGTTGATCGACTCCGCCGAGAAGCAGACGACGCGCGCCGAGATCGCGCTCCCTGAAGGCTTCCACCTGCGCACGCCGCCGGCGCCGGTCGCGGTGCGCACCGCGTTCGGCGAGTTCTCCTGGAGCGCGCGCGAGCGGGGCGGCAAGCTGGTGATCGAGGAATCGTTCGCCCTGGCGCAGCAGCGCATCCCGCCCGGGCGCTACGCGGAGCTCGCCGACTTCGCCCGCCGGGTCGACGAGGTGGAGGACCAGGAGATTTCGCTCTCGCCCTGAATCCGCCAGCGCGAGGCGCGTCGGACGACCCCGGCCTGGGTCCAGATCAGAAGAAGCGGAGGGCCACTTCGCTGTGCAGGTCGAGGCCAGCCTCGGTGAGGCGGAGCGTCGTCCCGTCGAGCTCGGCGAGTCCTTCCCGGCGCAGCCGCTCGATCTGCGGCGCGAAACGGGAGCACACGGGAAGATGCAGATCGT
>DATFUN010000212.1:0-7826 GCA_035260805.1 Myxococcales bacterium
TCCGGGCCACCGTTTCCAGCTCCTCGCCGATCTGCTCATGCCCGTCCTCTTGCAGGGCGAGCGTGAACAGGGCGCGGGCATAGCGGCGGGAAATGCTGCCTGCGATCACTTCAAACCCTCGATTTCCCTCGCGGGAGGCGCGCGAAAGACGCGGTTCCCTAGCACGGAGCCCCTGGTCGGTCAATGACGGGCTGAGGAGACCTTTGCACCCGCTTCGAGGCAGCGCCAGATTGCCGGGCATGAAGGTCATCATCCAAGGAAAACAGCTTCGCCTGTCCCAGGGCCTGAAGAGCTACGCGCGCGAGCACGTCGTCGAGCCCCTCAACCGCTTCTACGACAACGAGGCGGCCGAGCTGCGGGTCGAGCTGGGCGACGTCAACGGCAGCAAGGGCGGCCTGGACAAGGAGTGTCATCTGACCCTGCACATGCCCGGTGCACGGACCATCCAGATCGAAGAGACGACGCCCGATCCCTACGCCTCCATGGACGCGGCGTCGGACCGCCTGGTGCGGGCCGCCAAGAGGGAGCTGCAGCGGATGCGGAGGCCCAGCCGGCGGCACAAGGAGCACCCGCTCGCCACGGCGGTGGCCGAGGGAGGCGTGCCCGGCGGCCTGATCGAGGACCTGCCAAACGCGCCCCCGACCGAAGCGCGGCCCCGGCGCACGCGCCGGTAACGCTTGACCGACCCTTCGCGCTGGTTACCTTGGCCCTCGTCGCAGGGAAGCCGGGGGAGGGCCCGGCCGCTGCGGCGGCTGGCGCCGGGAGTCCGGCGCGCAAATGGGATTTCGTTTGTCAAAAATCATAGGAGGCATTGCCATGGCCATTACCCGGTACGATCCGTTCCGCGACCTGTTCCGGTTGCAGGACCAGTTGTTCAAGACCTTCGGCGAGGCGTACGCCCCCCGCGAGGAGAGCGGCCTCACCGGCGCGTGGACGCCGGCCGTCGACGTGTTCGAGGACGCCGACGCGATCACGCTCAAGGTGGAGCTGCCCGAGGTGGACGCGAAGGACGTCGACATCCAGGTCGAGGCGAACCAGCTGACCGTTCGCGGCGAGCGCAAGCTGGAGAAGGCCGACCAGCGCGACGGCTACCACCGCATCGAGCGGACCTACGGCGCCTTCAGCCGCAGCTTCACGCTGCCCAACACCGTGGACGCCGAGCACATCTCCGCCGAGAGCAGGGACGGCGTTCTGCGCGTGGTGCTGCCCAAGCGGGCGGAGACCAAGCCGCGGCAGATCAAGGTGCAGGTCGAGGCCGCGCGGCCGAGCCAGGTCGGCGCGCCCACCAGGCAGTAAGCGCCAAAGGCCGTCGAGAAAGGCGCGCATCAACTCAAGAGGCGGAGCTCCTGGTCGGGGCCCCGCCTCTTTGTTTTCCGCGTCGCGGCGGCCGGAATGCATCCCTTCATGGCCGCGCCAGGAAAGAGCGTAGCGCCGCCGAATACGGCGGCGGCTAGTGCGCGGAGTCGGGCGTCGGCGGCGGGCGGCGCGGAGTCCCGGAGGTCGCGGGCGGCGCGCCGCTCGTGTCCATCTTGCAGGTTCCGTCGAAGAACACGCCGCGCTCGATCACGATCGAGGCGGTGGTGAGCGTGCCGCGCACCTTGGCGGGCGCCTTGATCTCGATGCTCTTGCTGGCCTTGGCATCGCCGCTGTAGTCCCCGACGATGATGAGCGAGCCCACCTGGATCTGTCCCTTCACCTCGGCGCCCTCGCCGATCATGAGCGTGTCGGTGGAGACGATCTCTCCGGTGAACTTGCCGTCGATGCGGACGGTGCCCTCGAACAGCAGCTTGCCCTCGAACGCGCTGCCCTTGCCGAGCAGGGCGTTGAGCTCGCCCACGCGTCCAGCCGCGGCCGTTCCGATCGCGGTCGGGCCCTTCTCCAATTCATCCCTGCGCATTGCCATGTGTGTCTCCTCGTTCCTTGGGCTGTTCTAGCACCTCCCCCGGAACGCACGGCGAGAAAGGTTTCTTCACGGACGCAAGCCAAACACTGCCGCGATGGAGAAAGCGAGCACCAGGAGCGCTTCGCCGGCGATGAAGCCCGAGGCGAGTGGGGTGCTGTAGTTCTTTTCGGTCGCAGGGGAGCTCTTCGCCCACAGCCATCCGGCGACGCCGCCCAGCACCATGGGCATGATCGAATATCCAGGAATGAGCATGCCCAGCCCCACGCCGGTCGGGGACGGCACGTACTTGTGCCAGCGCGGCTCGAGCACGGTGAGGAGCACTCCCAGGACCAGCGCGACGAGCATCGCGGCGAAGCAGCCGCGCGGGAGCTGGTCGAGGCCGCGGTTCAGCAGCTCCGCGAATCCCGCCCACTTGACGCTGATGGGCGAAGCGAGGCCGCCGCTGCCGCCGAAACCGTAGCGGTCGCGCAGCGCCGGATAGGCGACGGCCACCGCCGCCGAGCCGACCGGGACGGCCATGAGCTGCACGATGGTGAGGTGTCGATAGTTCGCGCCGACGATCTTCCCCGCCTTGTAGTCCTGCATGAGGTGCTCGCCGTGGGCGGCCACCGTGCCCGACATGCCCGAGCCGATCATGTTCACCCGCATGCTGCCCGGCGCGAGGGCGGCGAAAACGGCCTGCATGAGGTTCGCGAGCGCGCTGATCGGCGCCCAGTTGGTCTCGCCCAGGACGCGCGTGCCCACCAGCATCAGCGCCACCGAGAGGACGAGCGAGACCAGGGTGAGCCACACCGGGAACTGGAGCGAGTAGTGCTGCATCACGCAGAGGGCGACGGTGAGCAAGGCGACGCCCGAGGCGACGTACTTGAGCGGGAACTCCTCGCCCGCGGCGGCGAGCTCGCCGGCCTTGAAGGAAGTGAAGCTGCGGACGATGAGCTTCCATTTCAGCGCCAGCGCGGTGAGGCCCCCGGCGACCATCAGGCCGGTGGCGGGCCACATCACCCAGCGCAGGACCAGCGCGTAGGTCTGGTCGGGGACGATGTGGCGCGCCGTGAGCACAGGCGGCGCGATCACCCAGGCGATCACCATCCCCAGGCCCATCGAGAGCGTGACGCGCGCCCCGACCAGGAGACCGGACCCGAAGGAGAGCAGGCTCACCTCGGTACCCATGCGCAAGGCCGCTCCGTGGGCGCCGAGGGAGATCTCCCCGGGGATGAACGGGAGGATTTGCCGAGCCTTTCCCAGGACGGTGGCCTTGAAATGGAAGTCGCGGAAGAAAGCGGCCAGCGCGGAGAGGCCCAGGCCCCAGCCGAGCGCGCGCACACGGGCCCGCGCTTGCGTGCGGTCGAGGTCGAGCACCAGCATGGTCTCGCCGGCGGCGGTCCCGTCGGCGAACGGCAGGTCCTCGTCGTCGATGTAGTGGCGCCGCAGCGGCACGGCGAGCAGCACGCCGAGCAGGCCCGCCACCGAAAGCCACCCGAAGATCTGCAACGGCGAGAGGTGGACGGAGAAGCCCAGCTCGGGGCGCGCGTTCAGCATGTCCATGGCGGCGAGCACGACGCACATGAACCCGGCCTCTCCCGCCGCCGTGCCCGCGGTCTGGACCAGGTTGTTCTCCCAGCGCGTGCCGCGGATGCCGGTGAAGAACCCGATGGCGGCCAGGGCAAGGTACCCGAAGAAGGCGCTCACCACCGAGATGTTCGGGCCGTAGCCGATCTTGAGGACCACGTACGGGTACGAGCCGCCGACGATCACCGCGACCAGCATCGCCGTCGCCACCGCGCGGAAGGTCAGCTCGCGCCTGCGGCCCGGCGTCGATTCCGACGGCGGGTGGAGGGGCGCCTCGCGCGGCGGGGGATGGCTGACGGCGATCTCCGGGGCAGGCAGGTCGTCGGCGCCGGCCTTGGGGACCTCGTCACGGTTGCGCATCGGCCGCGCCTCCTCGTCCGGTGGTCTGGTTGCGCGCAGGAGAGCACGGTTCCGCTCTCCGCGAAACTGCGCTCCCTCGGGAGACCCGAGGTGGCGCCGGCGAGGCGCTCCGGGAGGCCCCGCGGCTCCTCAGCCGTCGCCGAGGATGGACTGCAGGATGCGGTCGAGCTCCGCGTGGCTGTGGTAGCGGATCTCCACCGTGCCCGCGCCGTCGCGGTCGCGCAGCGCGACCTTCGCCCCCAGCTTGCGCTGCAGCTTCTCGACCACGTGGCGCAGCTGCACGCTGCCGTCGCGCACGCGCTCCTTCTGGACCACCTTCTTGCCCTTGAGCCGCTGAACGAGCTGCTCCACCTCGCGCACCGAGAGGCCCTCGTTGGTCACCTTCTCCGCCGCGCGGCGCAGGTCGGTCTCGTCACCGAGCGCGAGCAGCGCCCGGGCGTGGCCCATGCTCAAGGCTCCCGAGGACATCGCCAGCTTGATCTGCTCGGGCAAACGGAGCAGCCGGAGCGCGTTGGCGATCGTCGAACGGTCCTTCCCCACCCGCTGGGCCAGCTCCTCCTGGGTGAGGCCGTGGTACTCGATCAGCCGCTGGTAGGCGTCCGCCTCCTCGATGGCGTTCAGGTCCTCGCGCTGGATGTTCTCGATGAGCGCCAGCTCGAACGCCTCGGGCCCGGAGACCTCGCGGACGATGCAGGGCAGCTCGCGCAGGCCGGCGCGCTGCGCCGCGCGCCACCGCCGCTCGCCCGCCACGATCACATAGCCATCGCCGTCGCGCCTCACCAGCAGCGGGAGCAGGAGGCCCTTGGCGCGGATCGACTCGGCGAGCTCCACGATGTGCTGCTCGTCGAAGTACCGGCGCGGTTGGCCGCGATCGGGCTTGAGCTCCTCGATGCCCAGCATGATCACGCCCTTGCGCTCGGTGGGCGAGCCGCCCGGGATCAGCGCGCTCAAGCCGCGGCCCAGCGCCGGCCTCTTCATCGCCTTGTGCTCCATCCGCTCTGGCTCCTGGCGGCGGGTCCCGGAAGGGGACTCCCCTCCGCAAACAAGGACCGTGCTACTGGCGCGCGCGCTGGCGCTCCTCGGGCCGGGCGGCCGCGTGGCGCCGCTCGAGCAGCTCCCCGGCGAGCGCGAGATAGCTCTGCGCTCCCTTCGATTCGATGTCGTACAGGAGGGCCGGCCGCCCGTGGCTGGGCGCCTCGGAGAGCCGGACGTTGCGCGGGATGACCGTGGCGTACACCTGGCCGGGCAGGTTGGTCTGCACGTCGGTCATCACCTGCTTGGCGAGGTTGTTGCGCGCGTCGAACATGGTGAGGACCACGCCCTCGAGCAACAGCTCCGGGTTGAAGCTCTTGCGGACCAGCTCGATGGTGCGCAGGAGCGAGCCGAGGCCTTCCAGCGCGTAGTACTCGCACTGCAGGGGCACCAGCACGCGGTCCGCGGCCACCAGCGCGTTGAGCGTGAGCAGCCCCAGCGAGGGCGGGCAGTCGATGAGGACGAAGTCGTAGTCGTTGCGGACCGGCTCCAGCGCGCGGCGAAGCCGGGTCTCGCGCTCGCCGGCCGCCACCAGCTCCAGCTCCGCGCCCACCAGGTCCGGATCGGAAGGGAGGAGCGAGAGCCGTTCCACGTCGGTGGGACGGATGGCGGCGCGCGCGGGGACCTCGCTGACGAGCGCGTGATAGAGGGACGGTCGATCGGATGAGTCGCGCGCCACGCCGACGCCGCTCGTGGCGTTCCCCTGCGGATCGAGGTCGACGAGCAGGACGCGCCGCTCGGAAACCGCCAGCGATGCAGCCAGGTTGACCGCCGTGGTGGTCTTCCCCACGCCGCCCTTCTGGTTCGCGATCGCCAGGACGAGCGCCATGTCCCCTTCCCACCGCACGGCCAACCGCTCGCGGCAGTATCACGCCGTTCCGCCGCCGCGCAAGGATGCGTTCCACGTGGAACACGCGCCGCGCGAAAGAGAGTCCCGCGCCCGCGGACGAGCCGCGCGCCGGTCGGAATGCCGCGGAGCGGATGGCAGACTGGATGCCCGAAAGGCCGATCAGGCCTTTCGCTGGAAGATCGCCACGCGGCGTTCGGCGCGGGAGAAGGGCAGCCGGTACCCCAGCTCTTGCTGCAACACCAGGTCGCCGTGCTTCTCGGGCACCGGATCCGAGGGCCCGAGCATGCAGAAAGCGACCCCGCCCGGCAGCACGTACTCCTCGGCCAGGGCAAGCCATTTCCCCGGCTCGGCCACGGCCCGGGAGACCGCCGCGCGGACACGGGGCAGGTGCTCGGCGGCGGGGTCGCCCTGCAGCCGCACCGCCACCGCGCGGGCTCCGGGCAGGCGCAGCTCCGCGAGCGCGCTCTTGAGGAAGGCGACCTTCTTCTGCACCGAGTCGACCAGCACCACCTCGACATCGGGGCGGGCGATCCGCACGGGCAGTCCCGGGAACCCCGCTCCGGTACCCGCGTCGAGCAAAGTGCCGGCGGGCACCAGCGGCGCCAGCGCGAGGGAATCGATCACGTGCTTCTCCACCACCTCGGCCGGGTCGGTGATGGAGGTGAGGTTGATGGACTTGTTCC
Source organism: Myxococcales bacterium (assembly GCA_035260805.1). GTDB lineage: Bacteria > Myxococcota > Myxococcia > Myxococcales > 40CM-4-68-19 > VBKO01. Next base: position 6,398 of record DATFUN010000212.1, read on the forward strand.
AGCGCAGCAGCAGATCGACGTGCCGCGAGAGCAGCGACACCTGCTCGCGGTCGAGCCTGAGGCCGATGGCGGCCGCGCCTTCTTCCAGGAGGCGGAGGTGCTGAGGTTCCACGCTCCTCGCCAACAGATCGGGCGGGCGGTCTCCTTCCCGTCCCGTCCCGAACGGCGCCCGCCGGGCGGGCACGCTCGGGAGCGAGCCGGATCGCGGATCGCCCCTCGGCGGCTGCCGTCCTTGTCCCCTCTCGGTCACGCGCTCTCCACCTCGCGCGTCGCGCCCGCGACGAACAGGGAGCGTTCCACGTGGAACATGGATCCGCCCGCTTGCGGCCGCATCGCACCCATCGGAGCCCGGCCGTCCCGATCAGGTGCCGCGGCGGCCGTGCCCGCGGATCGCCTCCTCGACCTCTTCGCCATGCTGGGCCAGATACGTCTCCACCTGCTCGTCGGTCAGGCTCAGGTCGCGGAGGATCCCCTCGTACAGCGACCTGGTCTTGGTCAGATCGTCTCCCCGCCGGCGGAGGAGGAGCGCCTTCAGCACCGCTGCTCCGAGCAGCGGATTGCGGCGCGGCTTGCCCGGCCCGGTCGGCCTGGTCATGCGCGCCGGGGCGAGACGGCCAGCGTCTGGCTGCTCGCGGGGGGCGGGCGCAGGTTCCTGCGCAGCCACATCTGCTGCACGATCGAGAGGACGTTGTTGACGAAGATGTAGAGGGTCAGGCCGGAGGGCAGGTTGAGCATGAGCAGCGAGAAGAAGACGCTCATCGCGTAGCCCATGTACTTCTGCTGCGGGTTGGACATCGGCGTGGGCGTCAACACCTGCGTCAACACCATGGTGATGCCCATCGCGACGGGCAGGATGTAGTAGGGGTCCTTCGCGGTCAGGTCGTCCAGCCAGCCCGGGATGAATCCCGAGTTGTACAGCTCCACCGAGACCTGCAGCGTGGTGTAGAGCGCGAGCCAGATGGGCATCTGGATGAGCATCGGCAGGCAGCTGCCCATCGGGTTCACCCCGTGCTCCTTGAACAGCTTCATCTGCTCGAGGTTCTGCCGCTGCTGGTCGCCCGCGTACTTCTTCTTGATCTCCTCGATCTGCGGCTGGAGCTTCTGCATCTCCTGCATGCTCTTCATCGACTTGTGCTGCAGCGGGAACGTCAGGATCTTCACCGTGACGGTGAGCAGGATGATGGCGATTCCCCAGTTGTGCGGCGGCACCACCCGGTAGAAGAACTTCATCACCGCCAGGAGCACGTTGGCGATGACCGACCAGAACCCCAGGTCGACCGAGTCCTTCAGCACCGGCGCGACGGCGCCCAACTGGTCGGTGTCCTTCGGACCGGCGTAGACCACGAACGGCTCGGACACCGTGCCGCCGGCGGGGACGGAAACCGGCAGCGCGAGCGTCGCCAGGAGCGCCCCGTCCTGCTTCGCCTCG
>DATFUN010000213.1:0-3740 GCA_035260805.1 Myxococcales bacterium
GTCGAACACGACGTGGAATCCGCCGCAGCGGACGTCGGCCGCGGAAAGCCCTGCCGAGAGCAGCGAGGATTCTTCGAGCCGCATCTGGAAAGCCCCCGGGGCCACCATCGGATGTCCTAACCCCGCCGGGCGGCGCCCGCCAAGGCCCCAGGCCACGTTTCTGGCAGGCCGGGTGGTGCGCTGAAAGTTCCCAGCGGTACGATCGTCCAAGGGGTGAGGGATCCCCCAGGTGACCGCCAGACCGCGGCGGCGGTCACCGGAGGGACGGGACAGCCGGGACAGGACAGCATGGAGCCGATGCCGCAGCTCGAGTCGTGTCTGCGCCTCTCGTTCGAGGCCGGGGACGGCGGCCGGTGTCCCTCGGGAGTCCTGCTCGCATCGTACTTCGTGCGGGCACCCACCCGCGGCCGCCGGCGGACGGAGCTCAATCCCGAGGTCCTCTTCCCTCCCGCCGTGCGCGCGCGGCTGGGACCCGCTCCGGATCGCGCCATCGCGCTCGCGATGGATCCTGCGACACATCGATCCTGCGCAGGTCCCCTGCCGGCCATCCCCGTCGCCACGCGCGAATGGCTCTGCCAGTCGGCGCTCGCGCTCGGCAAGAGCGAAGGCTTCGAGTTGATGTGGTCCCTGCTCCGCGCCATCTCGGAGCTGGAGATGGTGGCACAGCGGTTGCTCGGCACGCGCACGCCTCGCGCGGTCGTTCGTCAAGTCCTGCACGGCGTGGACGTGCGCAGCTTGCGCGTGGAGCCCTTCGCGGCGCTGCTCGTCCGCGTGCTCAAGATCGCCCAGGCGGTGTACGGCGCGTTCCGGCACGCGGGCCTGCCTCACCAGGTCGCCTGGGCGGCAGTCGAGGATCGCCTCTGGGCGCCGCATCCGACGGGCGAGCGCACGGCGTCTTCTGCGCGCGCGGTCGGTCCCTACCTGCCCAGCCTGGTGCAGGCGGCATCGGGGAACGCGCGCAGGCGGCTGCGACGCAGCGCCGAGGCCGGCCGCACGCGCGAGCACGCGCGCGCGCTGCTGGCCCGGTTCGTTTCGGGACCCGGCGCGGGACTGTGGCCCTGGTCGGACGGGTCAGGCCGGCTGCTCCCGCAGGGCAAGGACGCGCTCTCGCCCGAGGCGGCTGGCTTCTGCTTCTTCGTGCTGCTCACCCAGGGGGCGAGCGAGCGCCGCGGCCGCGGTGGCCCCTCGCGGGGCCTGTCGCCGCCGTTCGCGGACGCGGGGTTCGGCGCGGGCGAGTGGCTGCCGGACCGCACCGACGATCTGGCCGTCCGCGTGCTCGCGGCGGGAGCGGACGACTCGATCCCGCGCGGCGAGCTGCTCGATGCGCTGTCGGTCCTGTTGCGCGCCACGCTGTCGCCGGCCCCCGGGGCGGATGGAGTGGCGCTCACGCTGCAGCGACTCGGCGTCGATCTGGCGCAAGCCGAGGCCCAGGCGATGCTCGAGCGCGCTCGCGCGAGGCTTCCCGAACTGCTGCGCTGGCTCGAAGAGAACGGCCGCGACCTCCTGGAGACCGATTGACCCGCTCCTTCAGACTCGACTCGATGCGCACCGGGTTTCCCGAGCCCTCGGCGTGTCCCGACGGCGCGCAGCTCCTGGCCCGGTGGGAATCGCTCTTGCGCAAGGCTCCGCGGCTGCGCCCGTGGGTCGGAGAGATGCTGGGCCAGCAGCGCGTCCGCCTGGTGGCGCGGCTCGAAGGCGAGGCTCCCCTCGCGATCGAGCGGACGCTCTGGGAGGAGCTGGCGCGGTGGCTGCGGGAATTCGAAGCGCTGCCACAGTTCGCGGTCTCTGCGATCGCCACCACGCTGGAGGCCGGGGAGCGCGACTCCCGGGACGGACGCGCGCCGGCGGGGGCGGAGGAGGCGGTCCTCGCCGGGTCCGCGATCCCCTCGCCGGAGCGCGCGGTGAGCGAGGTGGAAGCGCTGCTCTCCGATCCGGCGTTCGCCCTCGCCTTCCACTGCGTCGAGGTGCGTGTGCGGCCGCGCCTGGCCGGCGCGCTCGAGGCGTTGCCATCGCTGTCCCGCGTGCCGGAGGCAGCCTGGTTCGGTCTTCTCCATTCGAGCGCGCCGGCCCGTCCCCTTCTCACGCCCGACGTCGCGGTCGCGCTGGTGCTGCGGGTGCTCGGCGCAGAGTGGATGTCCCTCCCGGCCGAGTCGCGCAAGGCGGCGCTGCGCCTCTTCGCTGCAAACTCTTCCGAGCTGCGCGGCGCAGCCCAGCTCGACCGGCTCTGCCGGGCGTTGCCGCCCGCCTGGGGTGTGCTGCCGGAGGGCGCGCCTGACTTCGCGGCGGTGTCGGCCCAGGCGCGGCTGGCTCTGGGCGATGCCTCGCGCCTGTGCAACCGGATCGCCGCTTCCGTCACCTCCGCCAGGAGGGGTCCGGGACGCGGCGGATTCGCGCTCCTCGAGGTGAACGACGCGGCCCCCGCAGCTCCTCAAGAGCTGGAGGAACTGTCGCAAACGGCGAGGAAATTCGTGGGAATGGCTGGTTTCAGGCGGCTGCTGGCGCTGCTCCGGTAGGGCGCGGCTTTTTTTGCTTCCCCTGGGAGGAACCCGCAGCGAGGTGATCATGGTGCCCCTCGACGTCGCAGCGACCTGGACGAGGATGCTGTCCGTGACGGCCGGAGCTCCGGCGGCGATCGGCGCCCCGGGTCCGGCCACCCGCATCCGCGGCAAGGCGGCCCTGAGCTGGATCGAGGGTCCCTGGCTGGGCATCCTCGACTTCCAGGGCGTGAAACGCTGCGAGCGTGAAGTGCTCGATCCGTGGCTGTCCGAGCACGCGGAGCCGCTGCTGCTCGTGCGCCACCTGCTGCTCTCGAAGCCACTGGTAGACGACGTGTTCATCGATCTGACTCCGCAGGCGCGGGAGGCGATGCCCGAGGGCTGGCGCGACGCGCCGCGGCCGGTGCTCATCCTCGCGCCGGCAGGGCGCAGCCGGCCGGAGCGCCGCCGGGAATACCTCGTAGCCCTGTCGCAGCTGCGCATCCCGCTGGTCGCGGGAGGCAGCGAGCTGTGGGCCATCCGCGAGTTCGACGTCGAGCTTCTCCTCGCCTTGGCCCAACTCGCGGACCCGGCCGAGCGCGCCGCCTTCCGGGCGGCCCTCGACCCGAGCCAGACGCGCCTGTTCGACCAGCAGCTCCCGGCGGCACGGGCGGCGGTGCTCGACGACCTGGTCGGCGCGCGCGACGAAGAAGGAGCCGTCGCGGCGGACCTGGACGGACTCTCGTCCCTCCACCCGAACGCGCATCCGCTCGCCCTCTACTCCGCGGTGGAACGCGCGCACAACCGGCGGCGGGCGGAGAAGGAGCGGACGCAGTTCTCCGCGCGAACCATCGAGGCACGGCTGTCCGCCCGCGGCTTCCCCGAGCCGGGAGGACCGTGCACGCCCGCTTTCGCGCAACGGGCGTGTGCGATCGAGCCGCTGCTCCCGGGCGACCTGCAGCGCCTCTTCGACGCCGACGAGCTGCTCGCATTCCGCGGCGGAGACTGACGGCCATGCTCCCGAAGACCGCCGCCGACCGGTCCGTACCGCACCAGCGGCTCGTCGTCGCCGTGCCGCTCGAGAAGGATCGCGGCGACGAGCTGGCGCCGGTCAGTTGGCCCCGCACCGTCTGGCGCCTCGCGGTTGCGCCCGGTCAGCACCCGTGGAAGCCGGCCTGGCGCCTGCGGCAAAGGGCCCGACTCGCCGTGGTGGCCGCGGCGGTGGTCCTGCTGCTGCTGCTCGCCGCCAGCGGGTGTGCCTCCGCC
>DATFUN010000214.1:0-3701 GCA_035260805.1 Myxococcales bacterium
CGCGGGCTGGCCGGCGGGGAGCTGCCGCAGGCGGGCCTGGGCGTCGCGTGCGTGCTCGCCGTCGGGCGCCTCCTGGACCAGGCGCTGGAGCACCTTGCGTTCGTTCGCGGGGTCGTTGAGGTTCCGGTAGGCCACCCCGGCGCGCCAGAGCGAGTCGGTGCGCACCTTGCCGCCGTGCAGGTCGCCGTAATTGTCGGCGAGCACCACCAGCCGGCCGGCCGCGCCTTTCCAGGCCTTCTTCTTCCAATAGAAGTCGGCCACGTACTGCTCGTGCTTCGCCAGGCGCTCGCGCGTGTCGGCGATGAGCTGGCGGGCGCGCGGGACGTACTCGCTGCGTGGATAGCTGAGCACGAACCGCTGCAGCGCATCGAGGGCCGAGCGGAGCGGACCCTGGTCCTTCTCGGAAGAGGGGGGGAGGAGCCAGAAATCGGACGGCTTGTCCTCCCAGCGCGCGACTCCGGCGCGGAAGGCGGCGTAGTCGGCCTTCGGATGGGAGGGGTGGCTCTTGACGAAGTCCAGGTACTGCGTGGCGGCCGCGTTCCAGTCCTCGCGGTCGAAGCTCATGTCGGCGATGGCCAGCTCCGAGAGCCCCGCGAACTGCGAGTACGGGAAGTTGTTGCGCACGTACTCGAAGTAGCGCACGGCCTCCAGGTAGTTCTTGTCCTTCCTTTCTTGAAGACCGCGGTTATAGGCCTTGTCCGCGTTGGAAGCCTCGGCGCCGGTCACCGGCTTGGTGAGGTCCACGCTGTCCTTGCCGCCCGCGCAGGCCGCGCAGAGCGCCAGGGAGATCGCCGCCGTCCAGTGCTTACTCGTCATGGCCATCCCACGAAATGCCCAGCGCGCGTGCCACCTGCGCGGGGCGATGTCCCTTGGCGACCAGCGCCCGGAAGGCGCGGCGCCGCTCCTTGTCTCCGGCCGGCGCCCGGCCGCGAAACACCCTGCGCAGCGCCCGCTCGACGAGCTCCATCTCGCTCGCGCCCTGCGCCGCCTCGCCCACCGCGGCGCGCGCCTCCGCCACGCCTACGCCCTGCTCACCGAGCTTGCGCTCGGCGAGCCGCGGAGCCGCCCCCCGCTCGAGCCAGGTGCGCGCCCGCGTCCGGGCGACTTCCAGGTCGTCCATGTATCCCAGCTCCCGCAACCGCGCCACCGCTTCCGCCCGCTCTCCCTCGGGGACCCCCGCCTTGTCCAGGGCCGCTTCCATCTCTTTCTCGGTGCGCGCCTTCCGCGCCAGGAGCCTCAAAGCCTTGTCCAACGCGGTCATGGCGAAAAGACTACCGCGGAGACGCGGAGGGCGCGGAGGATCTTGGAAGAAAAAACCTCCGCGCGCTCCGCGTCTCCGCGGTGATCTCTTGGTCGTTCCTCAGAATCGTTCGATCTGGAAGTCGTCGTCGGCCGGAGGGGTGGCGGCCGGGGCCGGCTTGGCGGCGGCGGGTTTCGCGCCGGCCGGGGTGGTGGCGCGGGCGGGAGCGCCGGGGCGGGCCGGAGGCGGCGGGCGGGAGGGCGCCTTGCCGTTCTGGCCCGGCTCCTCCTTCTTGTCGAAGTCGTCCCAGGTCGAGTCGCTGGTGCCGCTGATGCCCGAGGCGCGCAGCGCGAAGTCGTCCGGGTTCGTGGACTGCCGCAGCGCCTCCTCGTAGGTGATCACGTTCTGCCGGAAGAGGAGCATGAGCGACTGGTCGAAGGTCTGCATGCCGTAGGTGGTGTAGCTCTGCGCGATCGCGGTGGAGATCTCCTTGGTGCGATCCTTGTCCTCCACCATCTCGCGCACGCGGGAGTTGGCCACCAGAACCTCGACTGCCGCGACGCGGCCCTTCCCGTCGGCCCGTGGGACCAGGCGCTGCGAGACCACTGCGCGCAGCACGGAGCCGAGCTGGAGGCGGACCTGCTTCTGCTGGTGCGGCGGGAAGGCCGAGATGATGCGGGAGATGGTCTCGGTCGCATCGAGCGTGTGCAGGGTGGAGAGCACCAGGTGGCCGGTCTCCGCGGCCGTGAGCGCGGTCTCGATGGTCTCCGAGTCGCGCATTTCGCCGACCAGGATCACGTCCGGGTCCTGGCGGAGCGCGCTTTTCAGGGCCTGGCCGAAGCTCATCGTGTCGACGCCGACCTCGCGCTGGTTGACGATCGAGCGCTTGTCGCGGACGAGGAACTCGATCGGGTCCTCGATGGTCATGATGTGGCAGGTCTCGTTGGTGTTGATGTGGTCGGCCATCGCCGCGAGCGTGGTCGACTTTCCCGAGCCGGTCGTCCCGGTGACCAGGATCAGGCCGCGCTGCTCGGCGGCGATCTTCTCCAGCACCTTGGGCAGGAGCAGCTGCTCGATGGTGGAGATCTTGAAGGGGATCACGCGGAGCACGGCGCCGATCGTGCCGCGCTGCTGGAAGACGTTGACGCGGAAGCGGCCCAGGCCGGGCACGCCGTAGGCCAGGTCCAGCTCGTTCTGGGCCTTGAACTTCTCCTTCTGGTAGTCGTTCATGATCCCGAACGCCATCCTCGAGATCTCCTCGGGCGGAAGGCGGCGGGCGTCCTTGAGCGGCACCAGGTTGCCGTCCACGCGGAACATGGGCGGCAACCCGGCCTTGAGGTGGATGTCGGAGGCGCCGCCGCGCAGCGCCACCTGCAGGATCTCGTTGAGCTCCATCGTTCCTCCACCTCGAGGGGTCAGAGGACGATAGCAGCCGGCTGTGAAGGCTCGAAAGTTACCGGCGCCGGGGGATCTGGCGCGGGGGAAGGCGGTGTCGGTGGGCCACGTACAGAGGCCCACTCGCCGCCGCATTCGGCGGCGGTGTGCTTGATCGCGCCCCTCGGGCCTAAGGCGTCCGCGGGCACCCCTTCACCGGCGCGCCCTTCACGTCGGGCATGAACATCCGCCAGATGCTCCGGCCGTGCGTCGCCGCATAGAGCACCCGCGAGCACGGGTCGATGGTCAGGCCGGCCACTTCGACGAACGGCAGGTTCGCTCCCGCACGGGTCCAGGTGTACGTCGCCCCGCCGTTCGAGGTGGTGCCGCGCAGCACGCCGAAGTCGGTCGACGCGTACAGGTCGCCGGTGAAGTCGTCGCGCACCAGGTCGGTGACGGGCAGGTCGGCGCGCGGGAGCTCCTGCGCCTCGCCGGCCTCCACATGCAGGTCGCGCCAGACGGCGGTCGCGCCGGCCACCGTCACCTCGAAGACGTGCCCGGGCGAGTCCTTCGTCGCCGAGTTGTACCCGGAGTACGAGACCCAGGCCCGATTCAGGTTCGCCGGATCGGGGTAGATGCTGGTGACGAAGCGGGGAGGCGGAACCGCGTTCGGTGGCGTCGCCACGGCCACGCTGTCCAGCCGCTGCCAGACGACGGTGTTCGGATCGACGGCGTCGATGTTGTGCGTGATGAACACGCGGCCAGCCGTCGTTGCGGCCCAGGCCGTGGCTGCGTCGCCGGGGTTGCGTTCGATCGCGACGACGTTGCCGAGCGCCTTGCTCGCTCCGTAGAAGGCACCCGTCAAGTCGCCAGGCTGGTTGCGTCCGCGCGGGCCGCCGAGCGGCTTCCAGTCGCCGCAGCGCGGGTCGGTGGAGAAGGTGGTGAACTCGGGGCAGTTCGCCTCGAGGAAGTCCTGCGGGCCGCCGTTGTCGACCGTGCGCCAGACGTGGAACAAACCGGCGTACTGGAACCCGAGGAAGTCGCCCAGCCGGCCGGCGCCGATGAGCTGGCCGGAAGAGCTCGTCAG
>DATFUN010000215.1:0-4349 GCA_035260805.1 Myxococcales bacterium
ACCTCGGGCGGCAGGCCGAGCTTCTTGATCCGCTCGCCCAGCTCGTCCAGCTCCTCCTCCTCCTCGCCCAGCTCGCCCAGCTCCTCCTTGATGGCCTTGAGCTGCTGGCGCAGGTAGTACTCGCGCTGGGTCTTGGACATCTCGCCCTTGACCTGCGAATCGATCTTCGAGCTGAGCTTGAGGATCTCGCGCTTGCGGTTCAAAAGCTCGAGGACGAGCTTCATCCGCTCCTTCAAGTCGACCGTCTCGAGGACCTGCTGCTTCTCCTCGATCGGGACGTCCACGTTGGCCGCGATCAGGTCGGCCAGGTGGCCCGGCTGGGTGATGCTCTCCACCAGCTCGGTGGCGGCCGCCGGCAGCTCGGGCATCATCTCGATGACCTCGCGGGCGAGCTTCTTCAAGTTGATCCCGAGAGCCTCGACCTCCACTTCCTCCTGCGGCGTCTTGTCCTCGACCGGCTCGATGCGGGCCTTGAGGTACGGGTGCTCCTGCACCAGCTCGACCACGCGGAAGCGGGCCAGCCCCTGCACCACGAGCGAGTAGTTGTCCTCGCCCATCTTGAGGAGCTTCACGATCCGCGCGACGGTGCCCATCGAATGCAGGTCCGCGGCGCCCGGATCCTCCTCCTCCGCCTTGCGCTGGGTGACGACGCCGATGACCTGGTCGTCGCGCACCGCGTCCTTGATCAGCGCGATGGTCTTCTGCCGGCCGACTGCCAGCGGCAAAACGCCGCCGGGAAAGAAGACGCTGTTGCGCAGCGGCAGGATGGGGAGGACCTGTGGGATGTCTTCCTTGTTGATGAGACCCGGCGGTGCCGGGGTCACGACCTTTCCCTTCTCCGACATCGCTAGGTCCCTCCGTGAGTGGGCAAAATCATTCTCCGTGTCTAACTGCGGACGCCCAATGTAGCCACCCGGTACACCCTGGCAAATGCTTTGCAACTGCCGCCGGCCGGCCGTGCCATCGCAACCTTGACGGGCCTCCGCACCATCTCCAGCTTGCCCCCGGAAGGTAGCCGCCCCTCGGGAGGGGGCACGAACAGATGCGCGTCAGGACAGTTGTACCCTTTCTCACGCTGCTCGTCGCGGGAATGTCCTGCCAGAGCTACGTCGCGGTGCCTGTGCAGCCGGCGACACTGGTCGCGGTCGCCCAGCACAGCCAGGTCAAGGTGGCCACCAAGGCCGACATCCTCTTCGTCGTCGACGATTCGCTTTCGATGTCCGGCAAGCAGGATCGGCTCGCCCAGGCCCTGGCCGGGTTCACCTCCCAGCTCGACGCGCTCCAGCCGCCGGTCGACTACCAGGTGGCGGTGGTGACCACCTCCATCTTCGAGCGATTTGGCGGGTGCGGCCCGGACGGCGACCCGAATGCAGCGGCGCAATGTGACAGCGACTGGGGCGCGCCGGGCTATGTGTGCAAGGCCGCGGCCTGCCTGCGAAGCTTCCCGGCCGAGGCGGGCAAGCTGCGGCTGGCGCCCGGCAATCCGGGCACGGTACTTCGCCGCGGCGGCGCCGACCCGGCCACGTTCAGCGGCTGGGTGGCGAGCGACGTCCGGGCGGGAGCGAGCGGCGCGCGGCAACCCCAGGGGCTGGAGGCGATGCGGCTGGCGCTCACCGACACCGGGGCCGGCTTCCTGCGCGATGGCGCGAAGGTGGTCGTCGCATTCTTCAGCGACGCCGAAGACTGCTCCGACCCGCAGCAACGCTTCTCCATGCTGGTGAAGGACGCGCAGGGGAACGTGATTGACCAATGCGCCCAGCAGGCCGCGGGCGATGGCAGCGCGGTCTCCTCGCTCGAGCCGGTCGCGCGCTACGTGAACTTCCTCCGGGCGCTGACCAATGCCGACCGAAGCGCGAAGGAAGTGCAGGTCGCCGCGATCGTGAGCCTCAAGGACGGGACGCGCGAGCCGGGAGTGTGCACGGACGGGTCCTGCCAGGCGCGCTGCGACCAGCCCACCGCACAGCAGGCCTGCCAGAACCGGTGCGCGGGGGCAACGCCCCCCGCGCTCTGCATGGCCGACTGCACCGCCGAGTGCAAGATGTTCTGCGACGGGCAGGTGCCGAGCCGGCGCTACGTGGAGATGGCCACCGCGTTCCAGGGGCTCTCGGCCAGCGTGTGCAGCGACGACGCCGGCGGTCCGCTCGGGCGGCTGGCGGCGGTGATCGGCATCCCCAAGCAGATCGAGCTCGTCGCGCGCCCCACCGGTCTCACGTATCTGCGCGTCCGGGTCGATCGGGCCGGAACCTCTCTCGACTGCGCGCCCGGCCAGGGATTCGACCTCGTCCAGACTCCGGACGGCCCTGCGGTCCGGTTCACCGGAGCGTGCACGCTGCAGCCCGACGACGTCTGGGACATAAGATACCTTACGGACGGTTGACGGTTTCCGTTGATTTGACGGCTCCGCCGGCACGCTCATCGATCCGGCGCCTCCGGCGCCTCTACAAGGGGGGAGCTCGCTCCCCCCTCGGCCCCCCAAAAGATCACGGTCAACTGAATCGAGCGTCGCGGCGGCGCCGTGTTCCGGCCGTTGCCCGCGCCCTTCGCCCGGTGATAGGAGCGGAGGGTTTCCCGGAGGGCTCGGATGCGTCTTTGGTGCCGCAGCGCCGTGGCCGCGCTCGCCGCCTCCGCAGCGGTCGCGCAGGACCAGCCGCCCGGCCCGCCGCGGCCGCCGGGTCAGCTGGCCCCGGGGCTGCAGATGCCTCCGGACATCATCCCGGTCTCGCCCAAGGCGCACGGGCGCGCGGGCGTCGCCGCCGAGTGGATGGCGATCTGGGACGATCTGTGGAAGCGGCGCGACGATCCGGCGGTGCTGCGGCAGCTCGACGCGCTCACCGAGGAGCACCTCGCGGAGGACCCGAACGCGTTCGAGACCAACCGCCGCCACGCCTCGCTCGTGGCGTGGGAAGCCGACGGCGAGGCCGACGGGTCGGACGAGAAGGCCGCCAAAGGGAAGGCGGCGTGGGAGGCCGGAGACAAGGCCATCCAGGCCAGCCCCGGAGACGTGCGCGGCCACTATTACTCCGGCGTGGGCGTGGGTCTGTACTCCGAAGGGGTGGGCATCCTGACCGCGCTCTCGCAAGGGCTGGAAGGCAAGTTTCGCGAGCGCATGCTGGCCGCGCTGCGCATCGACAAGGACTTCCTGGACGGCGCGCCGCAAGTGGTGTGGGGCCGCTACTTCTTCAAGCTGCCCTGGCCCAAGCGGGACCTGGACGAGTCGATCCGGGTGCTCCGAATCGCGGTGCGATCGCATCCGGGGAACTGGCGGGCGAAGCTGTATCTGGCGGACTCGCTGATCGTGAACGGCCTCGAGGGGCAAGATGACGAGGCCCACCTGCTCGTGCAGCAGATCCTGGACGCCCCGGGAGGCCACGACCCTCCCGAGGAGAAGCGCGTCAAGGAGATGGCCCGCAGGTGGAAGTCCAAGCACTGATTCCCGGAGACTCCGATGGCGACCGCACAGAAGGCGATGGGCTCGATGCAGCGGCTCAAGGAAGATTTTGCCACCGTTCGTTCGGTGGCCGGGCTGTTCCGGCTGCGGGCGTCCGGCGACGCGCACCGGGTGGCCGCGCTGCGCAAGACGGGCGGCGCGTGGAAGCCGCTCACCTGGGGGGAGCTGGGCGGCCTGGCCGAGGACGCCGCTTGGGGCCTGATCGGGGTGGGCGTCAAGGCCGGCGAGAAGGTTTCGCTGATCGGCTCCACGCGGGTGGAGTGGACGGTGGCCGATCTGGGGGTCGCCCACGCTGGCGCGGTGAGCGTGCCCATCTATCACTCCAACACGGCCGAGGAGATCCGCTACATCGTGCAGAACTCCGGCGCGACGCTGGTCTTCGTCGAGGACGACAAGCAGCTGCGCAAGCTGCGCGAAGTGCGCGCGCAACTGCCCGCTGTGCGCCGCTGCGTCCTCCTGGAGGGCGAGGGCGACGGCGACTGGGCGTTGTCCTTCGCGCAGCTCGTAGCCCGCGGCAAGGAGCACAAGGCGCGCGTTCCCGGCGAGCTGCAACAGCGCCTCGAGCAGCAGAGGCGCGACGAGCTGTCCACCATCCTCTACACCAGCGGCACCACGGGAACGCCCAAGGGCGTGATGACCACCAACGACCAGCTCGTCTTCGCGGCCGAGGCGGTGGTGGGGACGGGCCTGCTCAGGCGCGACGACGCGCACCTGCTCTTCCTGCCGTTCGCGCACTCGTTCGCGCAGATCATCAAGGCGGCCTGGTTCGGGAGCGGGCTCCAGATGGTCTTCGCCGAGTCGGTCGACCGGCTGGTCGACAATGCGGGCGAGACGGCACCCACCGTGCTCTCGGCGGTTCCTCGCGTCTACGAGAAGGCGTTCAACAACGTGGTGGCGAACG
>DATFUN010000216.1:0-15042 GCA_035260805.1 Myxococcales bacterium
GCGGCCGGGGATGGCGGCCGACCTGGTCGTCTTCGACCCCGCCAAGGTGATCGACCGCGCCACGTACGCCGAGCCGTCCCGGTACCCCGAGGGGATCGACGTGGTCATCGTGAACGGGAAAGTCGTCCTCGACGAGGGCAAGCTCACCGCGGAGAGACCGGGCAGGCCGCTGCGGAGGTAGGCTTGACACAATGCGGCGCGGCACCTACTTCACCGCGTTGCAACCTGGAGGACGCCGTGAAGAAGATCCGCCTGCTCACGCCGGGGCCTACGCCCGTTCCCGAGCGCATCTCGCTGCGCATGGCGCAGCCGATCGTCCACCACCGCTCGCCCGAGTTCGAGCAGGTCTTCGCGCGCTGCCGGGAGAGTCTGTCCTGGCTGTTCCAGACCAAGCAGGACGTGGTGCAGTTCGCCGCCAGCGGCACCGGAGCGATGGAGGCCTCGCTGGTCAACTTCCTGCGGCGCGGCGACGAGGCGATCGTGGTCGACGCCGGCAAGTTCGGCGAGCGGTGGGGCAAGCTGGCGAAGAGCTACGGCGTCAACCCGGTGACGCTCAAGGTGGAGTGGGGCAGCGCCGTCGACGCGGGTGCCGTGGAAGCCGCGCTCAAGGAGCACCCCAACGCGAAGGCCGTGTTCGTGCAAGCCAACGAGTCCTCCACCGGCGTCGCGCACCCGGTCGAGAAGCTCGCCCGGATCACCAAGAACCATCCGGCCATCCTGGTGGTGGACGCGATCAGCGCGCTGGGCGCGTTCGACCTGCCCTTCGACGCCTGGGGCATCGACGTGATGGTCTCCGGCTCGCAGAAGGCGCTCGGGCTCCCTCCCGGCCTCGCCTTCCTGGCCGCCAGCGAGAAGGCCTGGAAGCTGAACGAGTCGGCCGACCTGCCGCGCTTCTACTTCGACCTGAAGCGCGAGCGCGACAACCAGCGAAAGAACCAGACCGCCTGGACGCCGGCCATCTCGCTGGTCGAGGGGCTGGACGAGTCGCTGCAGATGTTCCGCGAGGAGGGGCTGCAGGCGTGCTTCGCGCGCCACGAGCGGCTCGCGCGCGGCGCCCGCGCCGGGATGCAGGCGCTGGGGCTCAAGCTGTACTCGAAGGCGCCCAGCGCCGCGATGACCACGGTGCTTTCGCCCGAGGGCACCGACTCGGAGAAGCTCGTCAAGCACCTCTTCAAGCAGTACGGGATCAAGCTCGTCGGCGGGCAGGACGCGGCCAAGGGAAGGATCTTCCGCATCGCCCACCTGGGCTACTTCGACGACTTCGACGTGCTGGTGGTGGTCGGCGCGGTGGAGCGGGGCCTCAAGGACCTGGGCGCCAAGGTGGAGCTCGGGAAGGGTCTCGCCGCTGCCCAGACCGCCATGGCCGAGGCGGGAGCGGCCGGTGGGCCCGAGCTGCGGGGGTAGGGCGGTCATGCGCATCCTGATCAGCGACGAGCTCTCCCCCGAGGCCAAGGCGATCCTGGAGCGCATCCCCGGCTCGCAGGTCGACGTGCGCGTCGGCCTGAAGCCGCAGGAGCTGCGCGAGATCATCGGCGGTTACGAGGCGCTCGCCGTCCGCAGCGCCACCAAGGTGACCAAGGAAGTCCTCGATGCGGCGCAGAAGCTCCGGGTGATCGGCCGGGCGGGGACCGGCGTGGACAACATCGACTTGAACGCCGCCTCGCGCCGCGGCGTGGTGGTGATGAATGCGCCGGGCGGCAACAGCGTCTCGGTCGCCGAGCACACTGTCGCGCTGCTCCTCGCGCTGGCCCGGCAGATCGCCGACGCCTCGCAGAGCACGCGCGGCGGCAAGTGGGAGAAGAAGAAGTTCGCTGCCGGCCGCGAGCTGATGGGCAAGACCCTCGGGGTGATCGGCACCGGGAACATCGGCGCGCTGGTGGTGAAGCGCGCCCAGGCCTTCGGGATGAAGGTGCTGGGCTACGACCCCTTCCTCGGCGCGGAGGCGGCGCAGAAGCTGGGCATCGAGCTGGTGGACCTCGCGGAGATCTGGAAGCGCTCCGACGCCGTCACGCTGCACGTTCCGCTCACCGAGCAGACGAAGAACATGGTCTCCGCCCCGCAGCTCGCGCAGATGAAGCCGGGCGCGCTGGTCGTCAACTGTGCCCGCGGAGGCCTCGTCGACGAGAAGGCGCTCGCCGACGCGCTCAAGTCGGGAAAGCTGGGCGGCGCGGCGCTGGACGTCTTCGAGCAGGAGCCGCCCGCGGCGGACCACCCGCTCTTCTCCTGCCCGAACTTCATCGGCACCCCGCACCTGGGCGGGTCGACCGAAGACGCGCAGCAGAACGTGGCCACCATCGTGTGCGAGGCGATGGTCGACTACCTGACCACCGGCACCGTCCGCAACGCGGTGAACGTGCCGAGCGTGTCGGGCGAGGTGCTCGAGCGGCTGGGGCCCTTCCTGCGCCTGTGCGAGAAGATGGGCGCGCTGAGCGGCCAGCTCGCTCTGGAAGGCCAGACGTCGACGGCTCCGGAGCAGATCGAGATCGCTTACGCCGGCGAGGTGGCCGAGCAGCCCACCGCGCCGCTCACCGCGGCGGTGCTCAAAGGAGTCCTGGGCACCTTCCTGGCCGAGCCCGTCAACGAGGTGAGCGCGCCCGCGCTGGCCAAGGAGCGGGGCCTCTCGGTGACCCAGTCGAAGAGCAACGAGACGCCGGACTTCGCCAGCCTGGTCACGGTGAGGCTGCGCGCAAAGCCGGGCATCACCGAGGTGGCGGGCACCATCATCGGCAAGCGCGAGCCGCGGATCGTCCGCGTGAACGAGTTCGAGGTGGAGGCCGCTCCGCAGGGGACCTTGCTGGTGATGGTGAACCAGGACAAGCCCGGCGTGATCGGCAACGTGGGCCGCACCCTGGGCGAGGCGCAGGTGAACATCGCCCAGTTCGCGCTCGCCCGGGTGGCCGAGACGGGGCGGGCTCTGGCGCTCGTCAACGTCGACGGAACGGCCAGCCCCGAGACCTTGGAGAAGCTGCGCAAGCTGCCCCACGTGCTCGAGGTGCGGCAAGTCGTCCTCTGACGGCGCGCCCGGGCGTGACCCGTGGTACTCAAGAACGCATGTCGAACGTGGTGATCGTCGGCGCCCAGTGGGGTGACGAGGGGAAGGGGAAGATCGTCGACCTCTTCACCTCGTGGGCCGACGTCGTGGTGCGCTACCAGGGCGGGGCGAACGCCGGCCACACGCTGGTGGTGGGCGGGGTGAAGACGGTGCTGCACCTGGTCCCGAGCGGCGTCCTCCACGCCGGGAAGCGCTGCTTCATCGGGAACGGCGTGGTCGTCGACCCGGAGGCGCTCGACGACGAGATCGACCTGCTCAAGAGCCGCGGTCTGCTCTCCGATCCCGCGCAGCTGGTGGTGAGCGAGAACGCCCACGTCATCCTGCCGTACCACAAGCGGATCGACGTCGGCCGGGAGCAGAAGACGGGCCGCACCAAGATCGGCACCACCGGCCGCGGCATCGGCCCCTGCTACGAGGACAAGGTCGCCCGCCGCGGGATCCGCATGCGCGACCTGCTCAAGCACCACGCGCTGCGGGACCGGCTGGCCGAGCGGCTCGAGGAAGCGAACTCGCAGATCCGCGCGCTGGGCGGGGAGCCGGTCGAGCTGGAGAAGATGCATTCCTGGGCGGCCGCCTTGGGCGAGAAGCTCGCGCCGTACATCGGCGACGCCAGCGAGAAGCTGGCCCACGAGGTGGAGCGGGGCAAGGCGGTGCTCTTCGAGGGCGCGCAGGGCACGCTGCTCGACGTCGACCACGGAACGTATCCCTTCGTCACCAGCAGCAATACGGTGGCCGGGAACGCTGCGGTCGGAGCGGGGCTGGGCCCCACCGCCATCGATTCGGTGATCGGGATCAGCAAGGCGTACACCACCCGGGTCGGGAACGGTCCGCTGCCCACCGAGCTGCACGACGAGGCGGGCGATCGGCTGCGCACGGTGGGCGTCGAATACGGCGCCACCACCGGCCGCCCGCGCCGCTGCGGCTGGTGCGACGCGCTGGTGCTGCGGTACGCGGCGCGCGTCAACGGGCTGTCGGGGCTCGCCATCACCAAGCTCGACGTGCTCACCGGGTTCGAGAAGCTGGAGATCGCGGTGGCGTACCGGCTCACCGACGGCAAGGTCGTCCACGAGTTTCCCTCCGATCCCGAGCTGCTCGAGCAGGCGCAGCCCGTGTACGAGGAGCTGCCGGGCTGGAAGGAGCCGATCGCGGACGTGCGCGAGTACAAGGATCTGCCCGAGAACGCGCGCCGGTACGTCGAGCGGGTGGAGGACCTGGTGGGCGTGGAGGCGATCGCGGTCTCGGTGGGCGCGGAGCGCGTGCAGACCATCGTGCGCAAGAATCCGTTCCGGCACGGATAGGCGCCACCCGCAGGAAGGCGTTACGCTCGGTTTGCGTTTCTCCGGGGCGAAGCCTGGCCAACGCATCCAGTACGACAGCCGGCAGGAGGACCTCGTGACAGAAGCGATCATCGTCGATGCAGTCCGGACGGCGCGCGGGAAGCGGAAGGGGGCGCTGTCGGAGATCCACCCGGTCGATCTGCTGGCGCAGACGCTCGCCGCGTCGCTGTTGCACGCCGGGATCAAGCCGCAGGACGTGGACGACGTCATCATGGGGTGCGTCACCCAGGTCGGCGAGCAGGGATTGAACATCGCGCGGGGCGCGGTGCTCGCGGCCGGGCTCCCGGTCGAGGTGCCGGGCACCACCGTGAACCGCTTCTGCGGCTCGGGCCTGCAGGCGGTCAACTTCGGCGCGCAGGCGGTGCTCTCGGGCGCCTCGCAGCTGGTGATCGCGGGCGGAGTCGAGCACATGACCCGGGTCCCGATGGGGTCCGACGCCGTCGGGGGCGACGGTCCGGCCTCCCCGGGGTTGCAGCAGCACTGGCCGAACCTCGTGCCGCAGGGCCTCTCCGCCGAGATGATCGCGGCCAAGTGGGGCTACTCGCGCGAGAAGCTGGACGAGTTCGCCGTGCAGTCGCAGCGCAAGGCGGCGAACGCGATCGAGAAGGGCCTCTTCGCCAAGGAGATCGTGCCGGTGAAGCTTTCGGGCGGCCGCAGCTTCGACCGGGACGAGCACCCGCGCCCGGGCACCACCGTCGAGGCGCTGGCGAAGCTGCGCCCCTCGTTCAAGGACGACGGCGTCCTGCACGCGGGCAACAGCTCGGGCATCGTCGACGGCGCCGCCGCGGTGGTGATCGCGTCGAAGGGGCGGGCGCGCAGCCTGGGCGTCAAGCCGCGCGCCCGCATCGTCTCCATGGCGGTGGCCGGCTCCGATCCGGTGCTGATGCTGACCGGGCCGATCCCCTCGACGCGCAAGGCGCTGGCCCAGGCCGATCTCAAGGTGAGCGACATCGACCTCTTCGAGATCAACGAGGCATTCGCCCCGGTCCCGCTGGTGGTCGCGCAGGAGCTCGGCATTCCCCTGGAGAAGGTGAACGTGAACGGCGGGGCGATCGCCCTGGGCCATCCTCTCGGGGCCACCGGGGCGATGCTGCTCGCCACCGCGCTCCACGAGCTGGAGCGCACCGGGCAGCGCCGCGCGCTGATCACCCTGTGCATCGGCTACGGGATGGGGATCTCGACCATCATCGACCGGAAGTTCGACTGAGGCGCTGCGCTACCCGGGCTAGTCGCCCTCGATCTCCGTGTACTCGCACTTCGCGAGCTTCCACGCGCCGAGTTCGCGCACGAACGTCAGCCTGTACCAGCTGGAAAGCGCCACGACGACACCGTCCGGCACGGGCTCGAATTTGAGCTCGGAATACTGAGTATATGGAATCGAATAGATGGAGGCCTGCCGGTACTCCGGCGGAACCTCGCGGTGCCGGATCTTGTAAGGG
Source organism: Myxococcales bacterium (assembly GCA_035260805.1). Taxonomy (GTDB): domain Bacteria; phylum Myxococcota; class Myxococcia; order Myxococcales; family 40CM-4-68-19; genus VBKO01. The sequence goes on from DATFUN010000216.1 coordinate 5,829, forward strand.
CTTTCGGAGCTGTCGCCACGGTCCGGATGCGTGGCGCCCGCGCCGGCCGAGCCAAGCACTAGACCGACGAGAACTGCGACCCTGGTGACACAAGCGGAATTCACGATACGCCCGAGTTTGTCGGCCAACTTGTCCCGGGACAAGTTCGTATCCGCCACTTGACCGATGGCACCACTTTTTCGTTGACGCCTTTTGACAGTTCGCTTCGTCGCCCATCCCCATGTTCGTTGAAAGGCCGTTGTGGGCGCCTAGGACTGGTTCCGGGAGTCGCAGCTGTGATGGTCGGGCTTCGCACTCACATCGCAGGCTAGCGTGCACGCACGGGCTCCGCAGAGCGCCGCAAGTCGGCCGTGCTACGCAAGCTGCATGATGAACCCGCAAACTGTTCTCCAATCGCTGAGTAGCTCGGAACTCCTCGCCCGGACGCGCCGGCTGGTCGAGGACTCTCGCCGCGTCGAGGCGGACCTCCTGGTGCACCTAGGGGAGATCGACGAGCGTAAGCTGTACTTCGAACGCGCATTTCCTTCGATGTTCGCGTTCTGCGTCGGTGAGCTCGGCTTCTCGGAGGGTGCCACCTACAATCGCATCTTGGTAGCGCGCGCGGGGCGGGAAATGCCCGCCGTCATCGAGGCGATGCGATCGGGACAGGTGCACCTGGCTGGCTTGCGTTTGCTCGCGCCGCATCTCACGCCTGAAAACCACCGCGAGCTGCTAGCGGAGGCGGCGGGCAAGTCGAAACACGACATCGAAGAATTGGTCGCCCGCGTTGCACCCAAGCAGCCCGTTCCGGCATTGGTGCGCAGAGTTCCCGAGCGGGTCATGAGCCCGCCAACACCGCTTCCGCTCGCGCCGCCTGCACCGGCCGCGCCACCGCCCAGGCGGGAGGAGCAGCCTCGAGCGGTCTCGCCGCTGGCTGAAGGGACGTACAAGGTTCAGTTCACCGCTAGCCAGGCGTTTCACGACAAGCTGCGCCACGCGCAGGACCTGCTGAGGCACAGGGTTCCTATGGGAGACCTGGAACCGATCTTCGACCGAGCGCTCGACCTGCTCATCGAACGTGTGAAGAAGGATCGGTTCGCGACGGGCCGGAAGCCTCGGCCGGTGCCGCCCAAGCCTGCGGACGATCACGCTTCACGTCACATCCCGGACTGGATCAAGCGCACGGTCTACGACCGAGATGGGGGACGCTGCACTTTCAAGGACGACCGCGGGCGGAGGTGCGCGGAGACGGGTGCGCTCGAGTTCGATCACCTCGACGGATTCGCGAAGACGCATTCGCACCAGGTCGACCGCATCCGGCTGCTCTGTCGGGGGCACAACCAGCACGCCGCGGACCAGACGTACGGAAAGGAGTTCATGGAAAGAGCGCGGTCGTCAGGGTCGTCAACTCTGCCCGGGATTCCCGGGACGAGCTCTCAACCCACGTTTCTGTGAACCGCCTACTCGCTCCAAAAACTAGAGCGTCGGATGGCGTGGTGTATCGTCCAGGCATGCGGATTGGCATCCGACTCGCACTCACATTGTGCGCATTGGGGATCGCCGCCGGACCGGTGTCGGCGGCGGCGAAGAAGACGACCGGCAAGGCGGCCGCGGCGAAGAAGGCGCGCGCCGCGCAGATGCGCGAGCGGGGTCTTGCGGCGGTGGCGGCGGGGCGCGAGGACGAGGCGCTGGAAGACTTCGGGCTCGCCGTGGAGGCGGATCCGAACGATCAGGTCGCCCACCACGAGATCGGAAAGATTCTCTTCCGGCGGGGACAGATTCCCGAGGCCATCGGGCACTTCCGCAGCGCGGTGCGCCTCCAGCCGAAGGATGCTTCCGCCTGGTACAACCTCGCCTTCGCGCAGCGGACGGCGCAGAAGTTCGCCGACGCGGCCGAGTCGTATCGCCGCTACGCCGCGCTCGCCCCCGACGATCCGGACGCGTACTACGGCCTGGCCGAGTCGTTGCGCCAGTCGGGCCAGGCGCGCGGGGCGATCGCCGCGTACCGGCAGTACCTCGAGAAGGAGAAGCGCCCCAGCGAGCAGAAGTGGGTGCAGCGGGCGAACGAGCGCATTGCGGAGCTGCAGCCGCAGGCGGACATGGAGGCGGCGGCGGCGCCGCCGCCGACAGCGACACCGACTCCGACACCGACTGCGACTCCGACTACGACAGCGACTGCCAACGCGGCGGAGCCTTCCGGGACGCGGACGATCGTCCACGGCGCTGGCGAGCCCGCTCCCTCCGCCAAGCCGAGCGCGGGTGCACCGGTCGACGTCGGAGCCAAGATCGCCGAAGGCGACAGCGCGCTGGCGGCGAAGGACTTTCGCATCGCCCTCTACGCGTACCAGGACGCGATCATGGCCGATCCCAAGAACGTGGCCGCGCGAGTGAAGGCGGGGCAGGTCTACTCGAAGATGGGGCACGACCCGGAAGCGATCGAACAGTGGAACCGCGCCATCGCCCTCGATCCGCAGAATGGCGAGGCGCAGGAGGCGCTCGCCGCCGCGTTCGCCCGCCGCGAGCTGCGCAAGCCCGCCCCGCAGGGGACTACCGTGGTGACCGTCGCGCCGCCGGCCGCCGCCGCTCCGCCACCTGCGCCGGCCGCCGCGCCGCCGGCGCCCGCAGTCGTCAGCGCGGCCGCCCCGCCGGCGGCGGAAGACGAAGCGTCCGCGCGAAAGCACTACTCCGCCGGCGTGGCGCTCATCCACGAGCGGAAGTACGAGCTGGCCCTGGCCGAGCTGGACAAGGCGCTGGCGTTGCGGCCCGCGTACGCGAACGCGCTGATCGCCCGCGGTTCGGCCCGGATCAGCCTCGGGCGCTACCAGGATGCCGCCCAGGACTACAGCGCCGCCCGCGCGGCCGATCCGGCGCTCGCCGCGCCGCTGTTCGGTCTCGCGGAGGCCTACCGTCAGATGGGCGATGCGCCGAGGGCCATCGAGCTGTATCGCGCGTTTGCCCAGAGCAGCGCGCCCGACGCCCAGCCGGACCTCAAGGCCTATGCCAAGCAGACGGCCGACTCGCTGTCACGCAAGTGACAGTCCCACCGCATGGTTCGCCACAATTCCGTAGTCTCAGTTGCAGCGGCTCCCCTCCAGGCCTAACTATTCGGCCCCGCCGCTGACGGCTTGATCCCCTGGCGGCGTCCCGATAGAGACGGCTCGCCGATGCCCGACAAGACCCCACCTCCCCGCCAGCGACCGGCTGCGAAGGGTCGTGACGACGCGCCCCCGCGCAACGGGATCGATTCGTCGCGCCGCGCGGAGCTCGTCGACGAGCCTCCCGAGCTCCTGGGGCGAGAGCAGCCGGCGGGGGACGGGACCCAGGCCGAGGAGGCGCGCGAGATCGCGGCCTCCACGGCGTCGAACGGCAACCTGCACCACGAAGTGCCTGCGCATCCGGGCGTGCCGCTCGCGCCGCCGGGGATCGTCCCCGAGTCGGACGTGCGCACGCACAGCCCGGCGGCGGCGACCCCTCCCAAGGAGCACGGCTTCGTCGAGGAGCTGGGCGAGCTGCCCTGGTCGTACGGCGACGGCCGGCTGGTCGCGCTCATCCGCGATCCACAGACCATCTACGTGTACTGGGATCTGTCGCAGCAGCAGATCGAGCAGGCCTTCGGGGGACTCGGCAGCGCGCGCGCCAGCCTGAAGCTGTGGAACGTGCGCGGGAACGATCTGATCCGCGAGGCGGAGGTGCACCTCGACGCCCGCGGGTGGTACGTCCGCGACCTGCCCAGCGCGCTCGAGCTGCGCGTCGAGCTGTGGGCGCTGGGCGAGCGCGGAGCGCGCATGCTCCGCGCCGCGCGTCCCATCAGGCTCCCGCCGGCGCAGCCCAGCGACGTGCTCGACGAGGTCTACGCCACCCTGCCGCTCGGATCGCCGCTGCGCGGCGAACCGGTCGCCGGCGGCAGGCCGCTGGCGTGGAAGTCCGGGGCCGCGCCGCCGGGTTGGGAGCGGCGCATGCAGCCTCGCTACTCGACCACCAGCCGCAGTGGCGCCGCTCTGCCCTGGAGCGGCACTGCGCAGAAGAAGAAGGACGACGAGCCATGACCCGGGGCGTCCTTTCCATCGTGCTCCACGCGCACCTGCCGTACGTGCGCCACCCGGAGTACCCCGAGTTCCTCGAGGAGGACTGGCTCTACGAGGCGATCACCGAGACCTATCTCCCGCTGCTCGAGGTGTTCGATCGGTGCGTCGACGAGGGCGTCCCGTTCCGCGTCACGCTCACCTTGACTCCGCCGCTGGTCGGCATGCTGCGCGACGAGCTGCTCCTCTCGCGCTACGCGAAGCGGCTCGATTCGCTCTGCGAGCTGACCGACAAGGAAGTCCACCGGCTGCGCGAGGATCCGCGGTTCGGACCGCTCGCCCGGCACTATCGCGACCACCTCTACCACCTGCGGCGGCTGTTCCACGACCGGTACAAGCGCGACCTGGTCGGCGCGTTCAAGCGCCTGCAGGACCACGGCGTGCTCGAGATCATCACCTGCGGGGCCACGCACGGCTTCCTGCCGCTGATGGTGCATCCCGAGGCCCTGCGCGCGCAGGTCCGTGTGGCCGCCGCGCACTACCGCATGCACTTCGGCCGCGACCCGCGCGGCATCTGGCTGCCCGAGTGCGGGTACGCCCCGGGGGTCGACCGCTACCTGGCCGAGGAGAACATCCGCTTCTTCTTCGTCGACTCGCACGCGCTGGCCAATTCCGCCCCGCGCCCGCGCCGCGGTGTGTACGCGCCCGTGTACACGCCCAGCGGCGTGGCCGCCTTCGCCCGCGATCCCGAGAGCTCGATGCAGGTGTGGAGCGCCGACTACGGCTACCCCGGCGACGCGGACTACCGCGAGTTCTACCGGGACATCGGCTACGACGCGGACTGGGACTACATCCGGCCGTACATCCAGGCGACGGGCGCGCGGAAGAACGTCGGAATCAAGTACTACAAGATCACCGGCAAGGTGCCGCTCGACCAGAAGCAGCCCTACGAACCCGAAGCGGCGCGGCGCAAGGCCGACCTGCACGCGGCGAATTTCCTCTTCAACCGCACCAAGCAGGTCGAGTACCTGCGCCAGGCGTTCGGCGAAGGCCCGCCGCCGATCGTGATCAGCCCGTACGACGCCGAGCTGTACGGGCACTGGTGGTACGAGGGCCCGATGTTCCTGGACCTCCTCATCCGCAAGGCGGCGTACGATCAGGACGTCCTGCAGCTGCTTTCGCCCATCGACTACCTGGCCATGTATCCGGAGCAGCAGGTGTCACAGCCGCCGATGTCGAGCTGGGGCGCGGGCGGGTACGCCGGCGTCTGGCTGGACGAGTCGAACGACTGGATCTACCGCTACCTCCACAAGGCGGCGGACCGGATGGTCGAGCTGGCCCGCACCTTCCACGACGCATCCGGAGTGCAGCGGCGGGCGCTCAACCAGGCGGCGCGCGAGCTGCTCCTCGCCCAGTCGAGCGACTGGGCGTTCATCATCAAGACCGGCACCATGGTCGACTACGCGGTGCGCCGCACGCGCGAGCACTTGCTGCGCTTTACTCGTCTCTACGAGCAGATCAAGGGCGACCAGCTGGACGAGCGCTGGCTCGGCCAGGTCGAGTCGCGCGACAATCTTTTCCCCGAGATCGACTACCGCGTCTACCGTCCCCAGGCTGCCTGATCCACCCGCCCTGGAGGGCATGTCCGTATAGTTTCACCGTGCACAGATTCCTGCCGTCCCGGGAGGGATCGCCGTGCGCGTAGCGCTCGTCTCCACACCCTTCGTGCCCGTCCCGCCCGTCCGCTACGGCGGAACGGAGCTGGTCGTCGCGGAGCTGGCGGCGGCCCTGCGCCGGCGGGGCGTGGACGTCGTGATCTACGCCACGGGCGACTCGCGGCCGGACGGCGTGGAGGTGCGCTCGTACTTCCCCTCGGCGCAGTGGCCCCCGAACGCCGACGTCGACGCGACCCACGCGGCCTGGTCCTTGCGCGACATCGGACGCGACTCGCGCGGATTCGACGTGGTGCACCTCCACAGCGTCGCGGCGGTCGAGCTGTCGCGGCTCTGCCCGTATCCGGCGGTGGCCACCGTGCACCACGATCGCGACGAGCGGTTCTCGCGAATCTACTACGCGAATCCCCACGTCAGGCTGGTCGCCATCAGCAACAGCCAGGCAGGCAGGGAGACCGCTCCGGTGACCGGGGTCATCCACCATGGCGTCTCGCCCGACCGGTTCCCCTTCCTGCCCGACCAGGGGTACCTGCTCTACCTGGGCCGCTATTCGCGCGAAAAGGGACCGCACCTCGCCATCGAGATGGCGGTCCGAGCGAAGCTCCCGCTCCTCATGGCCGGCGAGCCGCACGAGCCCGGGTTCTATCAGGAGGAGCTGCTCCCCCTCATCCGCAAGCACGGGGTGCTCGAGCTGGGCCCGGTGGGCGGCACGGGCAAGACGAACCTGCTCGCCCGGGCGCGAGCGCTGGTGTTCCCCGTCCAGTGGGACGAGCCGTTCGGGCTGGTGATGATCGAGGCGCAGCTCTGCGGCGTGCCGGTGCTCGCGCTGCGGCGCGGAAGCGTGCCGGAGGTGGTGCAGGACGGCGTGACCGGGCTGGTCGGCGACGATCCCTGCGAGCTGGTCGCCGGCGCGCGCGTCGCCGACAAGCTCTTCGACCGCGGTCGCATCCGCGCGCTGGCGCGCGAGCGCTGGTCGGCCGAGAGGATGGCCTCGCAGTACCTCCACCTGTACCGGCAGGCGGCCGAGGAGCGCTTCGCCACCGCCGACGCCGGGTACACGGGATAGACGTGGCCGATCGGACGCTGACCCCGATACCGGCGGCGGAGCTGCTCGGCTACGACGATCTGACCAACCTGCCCGAGTCGACCGGCACCGAGAAGCTGGTCTTGAAGCGCGGCAACCTGTTCGCGGTGACCGGGAGGCTCGGAGACATCTTCCCCGCCGGCGCGCGCGACCAGGGCGCCTACTTCGAGGACACGCGCTTCTTGAGCACGCTCAAGCTGGCCGTCGCCGGCGGTCCGCCGGTCGTCCTCTCCACCCAGGGCAGCGCCGAGTACACCTCGCAGATCGACCTCACCGTGACGTCCACGCTGTTCGGCGGCCTCTTCGCCGATCCGGTGAACTTCCTCCACCTGCGGCGCGAGCAGATGATGGACGACCAATTCGTCGAGCGGCTCACGCTGACCAACTTCCTCGTCCACGAGGTGGACTACTGGATCGAGTACGAGTTCGCCGTCGACTTCGCCGACCAGTTCGAGGTGCGCGGGGCGCGCCGCCGCGATCGCGGCACCTACTTCCGACCGCGCGTCTCCCGCGACCGGGTGATCTTCGCCTACCAGGGGCGCGACGGCGTCGTCTACCGCTCCGAGGTGTTCTTCCCCGTCCGCGCCCCGGACCTGCTCGAGTCCGGAAAGGCCCGCTTCAGCTTCCACCTGGGGCCCAACGAGAGCGCGCAGCTCGAGCTGCATGCCATCCCCTCGCTGCACGCGCTGCGCTCGGGCGTCTCGGTGCGCGAGTCGGCGGACGCGGCGCGCAGCCCCGGGTTCCGGCCCCTTCCGCCGCTGAACGAACTGCCCGAGAGCGGGTGGCGCTACCCGGGCAGCGATCAGGAGTCCGACCCGCCTCCGCCGCGCCGCTACGAGGAGAGGCTGGGCCGCGCCCGCGCCGCCTACCGGGCATGGGCGGAGAGCTCGACGCAGGTCAGAACCAGCGAAGAGGCCTTCAATTGGTCCCTCGACCAGGCGGTGGCGGATCTGAAGGCGCTCAACATCTACTGGGAGGGCAGGCGGGTCATCTCCGCCGGCATCCCGTGGTACGCCTCTCCCTTCGGGCGCGACGCGGTCATCACCGGCTTCCAGGCGCTGCCGGTCAACCCGGAGGTGGCGCGCGACGCGCTGTTCTTCCTCGCCGCCCACCAGGGCAAGCGGGTCGACGACTTTCGCGAGGAGGAGCCCGGGAAGATCCTGCACGAGATCCGGCGCGGCGAGCTGGCGCGCGCGGGCGAGGTGCCCCACACGCCCTACTACGGCAGCGTGGACTCGACGCCGCTCTTCATCATCCTCTACTCCGAATATCTCCAGTGGACCGACGATCGGGCCACCGCCGACAAGCTCCTGCCCGCCGCGGAAGCCGCCCTGCGCTGGATCGACGAGTACGGCGACAAGGACGGCGACGGATTCATCGAGTACGAGCGCAAGAGCCCGCGCGGCCTGATCAACCAGGGCTGGAAGGACTCGCGCGACGGCGTCCCGCACGCCGACGGCACGCCGGCGCAGCCCCCGATCGCGCTGGTGGAGGTGCAGGGCTACTGCGTCGACGCCCGCCGGCGGATGGCGCGCATCTACCGCCAGCTCGGCCGCCGCGAAGCCGCCGCCCGGTGCACGCGCCAAGCCATCGAGCTCGCCCGGCGCATCGACGAGGCGTTCTGGGACGAGCGCACCGGCACCTACGTGGTGGCGCTCGATGCGCAGAAAAAGCAGGTGCGCAGCATCGCTTCCAACATGGGGCACCTGCTCTGGTCGCGCGCCATCCCGGACGGCAAGGCGCGCCGCGTCGCCCGCGCGCTGCTCTCCGCGGAAGGATTCAACGGGTGGGGCGTGCGGACGCTTGCGCGCGGGCAGAAGGCGTACAACCCGCTCAGCTACCACAACGGCACCGTCTGGCCCCACGACAACTCGCTCATCGCGATGGGGCTGTCGCACTACGGGCTGCAGCGGCAGGCGCTCCAGATCCTGAGCGGCGCCTACGCCGCCGCGCGCGGCTTCCGCCATTACCGCCTTCCCGAGCTGTTCTGCGGGATGGACCGCGGCGACCAGGAGCAGCCGGTGAGTTATCCGGTGTCTTGCTCCCCGCAGGCGTGGGCGTCGGGCGCGATGTTCCTCATGCTGCGCGCCTGCCTCGGGATCTATCCGGACGCGCCGCGGCGGACGCTCAGGATCGTGAACCCGCACCTGCCGGAGTGGATGAGCGAGGTCACCTTGCGAGGGATGCGCGTGGGGAGCTCGCGGGTGTCGCTGCACTTCACGCGCACGGGAGAGGGCTGCTTCGTCGCCGTCACCGAGACGCGAGGCAACCCGCTCGCGCTGCACATCGACGTCGGCACGGGCAATCCGGAGTCGTGACCGCGGTCACCGCCGGCGTCCGCCGGCGCCGGAGGAACGCACGGGCCGCAAGTGGGAACTGGAGTTCCCCGCCGTACGATCGAAACGCGACAGCATGGTGTCGGAACCCGACAGTCAGGCTGCCTGTCGTACCGGCTC
>DATFUN010000217.1:0-8407 GCA_035260805.1 Myxococcales bacterium
CCTGCCCGACGAGGGGTTCGACGAGATGATCCGCGTCCGGCTGGGCGAGGATGGTTTCGCGCTGGAGGAGGCTGCCCTCACCAATCCATGACCCTTGCCGTTTGGGATGCGGGAGACCCCCGGGCCCCCGCATCCCCTGTGCACCGACGGCGCGGCGAGGTCCAACCGACTGACGCCGGACCTCGCCTCGGCAAGGCTGGACGAGCTATTCGAGCTCGACGGCGGTCACGCGGACCTGCCCGTCCTTGTCCTCGGTGGTCAGCCGGGCCTTGCCGCGCTTCTCCGCGGAATCGGTCCGCAGGGCCAGGTCGGAGACGGCGATCGCCACCACCTTCCCCTGCTCGCGGACGGTGGAGAGGCCCCGGAACGGAAGCACGGCCTTCACGTCGCTCTTCCCCCCGGCGACGTCGACGTCGTACGACTTGTCGCCGATCTTCACCGGCACCTTGTCGGCGGCGACGGTCTTCGCATCGTCCCAGCGGCCCTTGCCCCATGCCTTGAGGAAGGCGACCGCGGCGTCGATGTGCATCTTGCCGTCCGCGGAAATGGCCTGATCCGCGACGGCCGCCTTCTCCGGCGCGGCAGCGGGCTTCCCCGCCGCGGGCGCAGGCTGCTGCGGGGGCGCGGCCGGCTCGGCGGCGGGTTGCGCCGCGGGCTGTTGCGCCGCGGCGGCGAATGACAGGCAGAACACGATTGCGAGGTTGCGCACCATGAGTAGTCCTCCCGGGCAGAGCAAATCCACAACGCGCCGTCGGTGGTCAACCGGCCATGGTACGGTGCGCGCCCCGGAGGTGTTCCCTGATGCTCCTTGCACTCACCTGCGCCGCCGCCCTGGCGGCGGGGCCCGTCGAAACCGAAGCGCGCGAGATCCTCGATCAGCTCCTGCGCGCCGACACCAGCCACGGCAACGAAACCGCCGCGCTGCGACCTCTCCTCGCCCGGTTCGAGCGCGCGGGGGTCCAGGCCCAGCTCCTCGAGGCGGCGCCCGGGCGCGGGAACCTGATCGCGCGGGTGCGCGGAACCGGGGCCAAGCGCCCGCTCCTCCTGCTCGCGCACATCGACGTGGTGCCGGTCGAGGGGCAACCGTGGAGCGTGCCTGCCTTCCAGCCCACGGAGAAGGACGGGTACCTCTACGCGCGCGGCGTCAGCGACGACAAGGCGATGGCCTCGGCGTTCGCGGCCATCGCGCTGGAGGCGGCGCGCAGCCAGCAGAAGCTCGGGCGCGATCTGATCGTTGCCCTCACCGCGGGAGAAGAGACCGGCGGCCTGGTCGGGGCGCGCTGGCTGGCGCAGAACCACCGGGAGCTGATCGACGCCGAGCTGGCGCTCAACGAGGGCGGCGCGCTCATCGTCGCGCCGGACCTGTCGCGGATGGAGTCGGTGCAGATCGGCGTGGCGGAGAAGACGTTCCAGAGCTACGGCCTGACCGTGAAAGGCAAGGGCGGGCACTCGTCGGTGCCGCCCACCGACTTCGATCCGGTGGTGACCCTCTCCCGCGCCCTGCAGCGCATCGGCGAGCTACGCTTCCCCGCCAAGGTGCTCCCCGAGTCGCGCGAAGGCATCGCGTTCATGGCCCGGCGCGAGAAGCCGCCGCTGTCGGCCGCCCTCGAGCGCGCCGCGAAAACGGGCACCCTCTCGCCGGAGGACGAGGCCGTGATCGGCAAGGACCGCCTGGCCAACGCGCAGATCCGCACCACCTGCGTGACCACGATGCTGAAGGCGGCGCCCCAGGACAACGTGCTGCCCACCACCGCCGAAGCGACGGTGAACTGCCGCATCCTCCCCGACGAGACGCGCGAAGGGACGCAGGCGCGGCTCGCGCAGGCGATCGCCGATCCGGCGGTGGAGCTGAAACCGCTGGAGAACTTCGGCTTCGCCAAGCCTTCGTCGATCAGCGGTCCCGTGAACGAGGCCGTCCATGCGGCCGCCCGCTCCGTGTGGGGCGACGTCGCCGTTTCGCATTCGATGGGGACCGGGGCGACCGACTCCCGCCACCTGCGCGAGATCGGCATCGAGTCCTACGGCCTGGGGGGCGCGCCGGGCACGCAGGAAGATCAGCGGGCCGGGCGCGCGGCGCACGGAGCGGACGAGCGGCGCCCGATCAAGTGGATGGGAGAAGGTGTCCGGTTCCTGCGCGAGGTGACGCTGCAGCTGGCGAGATAGCCGCGGCCGCGCCCTCAGAACTTCGGCTGCAGGAACTCCCGGTCCGGCTTGCCGAACAGGTAACCCTGCAAAAGCGTGCAGCCGAGCTGCTCCAGGACGTCGCGCTCGGCGGCGATCTCCACGCCTTCGCCGACCGGCTCGATGCCCAGGTCCCGGCAGAGGGCGACGATGGACTGGATCAGCTTGCGCTTGGTGGGCGCCTCGTGGAGGTTGCGCACCAGCGACATGTCGAGCTTGACGATGTGCGGCTCGAGCTGCGCGAAGCTGGTCAGCCCCGCGTACCCGGCGCCGAGGTCGTCGACGGCGATGCGGTAACCCATCCGCTTGAGCGACTCCACCCTGGCGCGGGCGTCCTTCACCTCGTCGAGCCCGGCGCGCTCGGTGATCTCCAGCACGACCCTGCTGGCATGCGCGGAGAGGGGAGAGCCCGGATCGAGCAGGTGATCGTCGAGAAGGTCGGCCGCGTGCAGGTTGACGAACACGCTCCCCGACGAGGACGGGATCCGGGCCGCCACCGCATTGCGGATCGCGCGGCCGAGGTCGGGCAGCCGGCGCAGGCGCTCCGCGGCGCCGATCAGGTCGGGCGGCCGCGCCAGCGCGGGCTCCGAGGTGCGCACCAGCGCCTCGAATCCGAACAGGCCGCGCGCCGGCCATTCGACGATGGGCTGGAAGGCCATCCACAGGCCTTGCAAGGCGCGCTCGAAGGTGCGCTCCAGGCTGGCCCGATCGTCCTTCAGGGCCGCGTTCTCGCCCAGCACGGCGAGCGCCTCGCGCTTGAGCTGCGCCAGGCGGTGGAAGCTGGCCGCGCGGCGCACGATGCTCTTCAGCTCGGTCAGCTCGACCGGCTTCACCAGGTAGCGGAAGGCGCCGTGCTCGATCGCCTGCAGCGCGGTGGCCAGCTCGGGACCACCGGTCATCAGCACGATCGGCACGTCGGAGTCGTGCTGGCGGACCGCGCGCAACAGGTCGATCCCGGAGAGCCGCGGCATCGCGATGTCGGTGAGGATGGCGTCGAATCGCTTGTCCTTGATCAGCGCGAGCGCGGCCTCCCCGTCGGCGGCGACGTCGACCTCGAAGCCCTCGCTGCGGAAGGCGCGTGCGAATACCCTCCGGAGCAGCTCATCGTCCTCGGCGAGCAGGAGGCGCGTGGGTCGGGAAGCGTCGGCGCCAGCCGCACTTTGTCCGACGTTTGTGGCGGTAATTCCCATGCCCAGAGGATCCCATCGGCGAGGCCGCCGGGATCTTGAGCGTGACCGCGGAATCAGGCGCGAAAACGCCGCCGTTCAGGACTTCGGCTGCTGGCCCGCAGGCGGTTTGTCCTGCACGGGCGGCCCGCCGACCACGCGCTTGTACTTCTGCCCGGCCTGCAGCCGGCCGTTCTTGTCGTCCACACCGTTGATCAGCGCCAGCTCCTCCAACTTCACGTTCGAGGGGAGGAGCTGATTGAACTGCTCGACGGTCATGTCCCGATCCACGCGCACGATCTGGATCTTCGCGGGCTGCACCGACAGGGCGCCCGGGTCGGTGAGCGGGCCGAAGCTTCCGATGAACGCCTTGAAGATCGGGTCGTACTGCGGCATCGTCGGCGCGCCGGTGTAGCCGAGCAGCGCGTACGTCGATCCGTTGTAGCTCACGAACGCGACCAGCCCCGCGACCTCGCCCTGCTGCGTCTGCCCGGCGAAGTACGAGGCCAGCGCGCGCTGTCCGTTCACGGTGAGCTGCGCCGCCTGCCCCTGCTGCACGCCCTTCTGGCTGAAGAACTTCTGCGCCGCCTCCTCCGGGGTCATCTTGCCGGCCGCGGCGAGCTCCACGATCGCGTCCTGCTTGGGGCTCATCCCCGCCACCGCCTGGGGCGTGTTCTGCGTCTGCCAGCCCTGCGGGAAGGTGACCTGGAACTTGAGATCCGGATGCAAGAACCTCGCGCCCTGGAAGTAGCCCTGGCGCGGATCCTCGCCGTAGACCAGGCCGTCGATCATGCCGAGGTACTCGTCGCGCCTCACCTTGGCCTTGGTGAAGTCCGCCTTCACTTCCTTGAGCCGTTCCTCCGCGGCCTTCTCGCGGTTCCCGGGGTCCGGGTGCGTCTGCAGCCACTCCGGCAGCTTGCCCCCGCCGGCGAGCTTGGAGACGCGTTCCAGCGTCTTGAACACGTCCACCATCTGGCGCGGGTCGTAGCCGTCGTTCGCCATGTAGGCGAAGCCGAGCTTGTCGGCCTGGTTCTCGTCGTCCCGGCTGAACTTGAGGAAGAGCACCTGCAATCCCGCGCTCGCGATCTGGCTGAGCGAGGCGAGCTGCGGACTGAGCACCGAGCCAAGGCCCAACCCGACCTGGGCCAGCTCGGCCTTGCTGATCTGGTTGGCGGAGTGGCGCGCGGCGATGTGCCCGCACTCGTGCCCCATCACGCCCGCGAGCTGCGCCTCGGTCATCAGCGTGGCCAGGATGCCCCGGGTCACGTACACGGGGCCGCCGGGAAGAGCGAACGCGTTCACCGCCGCGTCCTCGACCACGTGGAACTGCCAGGGCAGGTTCTTGCGGTTGGTCTGCTGCGCCAGGGACTGGCCGAGGGTGCTGACGTACGCCTCGAGCTTCTGGTCCTTGTACAGGCCGATGCTCTGCTCGACTTGCTGGGAGGCCTGCTTGCCCAACTCGATCTCCTGCGATTCGGAGACGAGGTTCAGCTGCAGGTTGCCGGTCGCGGGATTGCGGACGCAGGCGGCGAACCCGGCGCACGCCGCCGCCGCGCAGAGGCTGCGGAACATGGAACCTCCTCGGGGCCGACGATGTAGCCACCGGCCCGCAACGGTGGAAAGGGCCGAGCGCGCGCCCGTTCGACTGCAAGACACCTCAGGCCCTGGAATGCGACGCCCCCGCGTCCGCAGGAATTCACGTACAGTCCCGCGCCTCATGCATCCTTCGATCCGATCCCCGGCAGCCCTGCTGTGCATCGTTACCGGCTGCGCCGCAGCTCCGAAGCAGTCGCCGGCGCCCGCCGCGCCGCCCGCCGCCGCGCAGAAGGCGCCCGAGCGTCCCGAGCCGCCGCCGGTGCTGCGGCTCCCCCGCGACGTCCACCCGGTCCGGTATTCGCTTTCGCTGCGCATCGTGCCCACAGAGGAGCGGTTCTCCGGGACCGCGGACATCGAGGTCGAGCTCGACGCGCCGCGCTCCGTCCTGTGGCTGCACGGACGCGGGCTGCACGTCACCTCTGCCCGCGTGGACGCGGCCGCCGCCACCTACGAGCAGGTGAACGCGCAGGGTTTGTCGCGCCTGGTCTTGGACCACCCGGTGGGGCCGGGCAAGGCGACGGTGCACCTCGCCTGGGATCGCGAGTTCGATCCGCAGATCGTGGGCCTCTACCTCGCCCAGGAGTCCGGAGAGCGCTACGCGTACACCCAGTTCGAGGCGGCCGATGCGCGGCGCGCGTTCCCTGGGTTCGACGAACCGGAGCTCAAGACGCCGTTCGACGTGACCCTGACGGTCCGGGCCACGGACGTGGCCGTGACCAACACCATGCCGGTCGAGGAGCAGCGCGAAGGTGCCGGGCTCAAGCGCGTCCGATTCGCCACCACCAAGCCGCTTCCCACCTACCTCCTGCTCTGGGCGGTCGGCCCCTTCGACGTCGTCACCCCGCCTCCGCTGCCGCCCAACGAGGTGCGCTCGAGGCCGCTGCAGGTCCGCGGCATCGCGCCCAAGGGTCGCGGGGGCGAGCTCGAATTCGCGCTGAAGACCGGCGCCGACTTGCTGGTGCGGCTCGAGCGGTACTTCGGGATCGAGTTTCCTTTCGAGAAGCTCGATCACCTCGCCGCCCCCGACTACACGTACGGCGCGATGGAGAACGCCGGAGCGATCCTCTACCGCGAGGACATCCTCCTCTTCCAGCCCGGGATCAGCGCGGAGCAGACCCGCAAGTCGATCGCCTCGGTGATGGCCCACGAGATGGCGCACCAGTGGTTCGGAGATCTCGTGACCCTGCGCTGGTGGACGGACGCCTGGCTCAACGAGTCGTTCGCCACCTGGATGGGCAACCGCACCGTCCAGGAATGGGACCCTGCCTATGGCGCCTGGACCAGCTTCCTCGACGGCGTGGACTACGCGATGGGGAAGGATGGGCTCGCCAGCGCGCGCTCGGTCCGGCAGCCCCTCGACGACATCAAGAACGTCTGGAACCAGTTCGACTCGATCACCTACCAGAAGGGCGGCGGCGTGCTGGCCATGTTCGAGCGCTACCTGGGATCCGAGCCGTTCCGCGAGGGAATCCGCGGGTACTTGCGCGCGCACGCCTACGGCGGCGGCGATACCGACGATCTGCTCGACGCGCTCTCGACCGCCTCCGGGCGCGAGGTGAAAGGAGCATTCCACACCTTCCTCGATCAGCCCGGGGTGCCGCTCGTCGAGGCGCGCGTGAGCTGCTCGGGCGGCCCGCCCCGCCTCGTCTTGCGCCAGGAGCGGTACCTGCCGCTCGGATCGACCGCGGATCGCAAGCAGGTCTGGCGCATCCCGGTGTGCGCGCGGTACTCCGCGGCGGGAGCCGAGAAGGAGAGCTGCACGCTGCTGGAAGACGCCCAGGGCGTCCTGCAGCTCGATGCCTGCCCGCAGTGGGTGCTCCCCAATGCGGACGCGTCCGGTTACTACCGGTGGAGCCTGCCGGCCGCGGACCTGCGCAGGCTGACGGGCGTGGCCTACCGGCGGCTCGCCGCGCGCGAGCGGATCTCGGTGGCGGCCAACGTGCGCGCCGCCATGCACAGCGGTGCGCTCGGATTCGCCGACGGCATGGCCGCCATCGCGCCTCTAGCGGCGGACCCGGACCCGCAGGTGGCCGCCGTTCCCATCGACGTGTTGACTGCTGCGCGCGAGGACCTGATCCCCGGCCCGGGGCGCGCCCGCGTCGAGCAGATGGGTCGCCAGCTCTACCGAAAGGTGGCGCGGCGGCTGGGCTGGACGCCGAGACCCGCGGAGAGCATCCCCGTGCGGACCTTCCGGGCCCGGGTGCTGTGGTTCCTCGCCTTCACCGCCGGCGATCCGGCGGTGCTCTCGGAGGCGGCGAGGCGCGGACGCGCCTACGCAGGCTTCGACGACGGGCGATTCCACCCCCAGGCGGTCGATCCCGGGCTCGCGGCCATCGCGCTCGGAGCGGCGGTGCAGAAGGGTGGCGCCAGGGAGTTCGAGGCGCTGCTTGCGCGGCTCCCGGAGGAGCGGGACGTGGCGGTGCGCAAGCGCATCCTGGCGGCGCTCGCCGCCACCCGGGACCCGGCGCTGCTCGAGCGCGCGCTGGCCCTTCCGCTCGATTCGCGGCTGCGCAAGAACGAGCGCGTCGAGGTGCTCTTCGCGGTCGCCAGCCACCTCGAATCGCGCGAGGCGGCGTGGGAGGCGTTCAAGCGGGAGTTCGACGAGCTCGTGCCGCAGGTGCCCGAATCGCACGCGCAGAACGCGATCGCGCTGGCCGGAGAGTTCTGCGACAGCGCGCGCCTCGCCGATGCCCGGGCGTTCTTCGCCGATCGCGCGCCAAAGATGCCCGGGGGCACTCGCCAACTCGCCGAGACCCTGGAGAAGGTGCGCCTGTGCATCGCGTACCGCGACGCGCAAGGAGCGAGCGCCGCGCGCTTCTTCGCGCGCGCCTCGGCTTCCCCGGTGCGCTAGACCATTCACCGCCGCGAGGTCATTCCTACAAGCGCGAAGCGGCGCGACCTACCTCGACCGATAAATTTAGCTTCCCGGATCGCTAGTCAGAGGATGTTCGGAGTGTTCGCTGAGCGGCACGGATGGCTCGCCCGATAAGGCGAAACCTCTCAGGATGGACGACGAACCTCGACCTGCCAACGGCCGCGCTCTGGCGGGACAACCAGCCGCCTCAGGGCGGTCGCCTCGAGAGAATGCCCGGCATCGAGCTGACCAGCGATCATCTTGCTGTATTGGCGAGGCACGTAGCCCACCGTCTTGCCCTCGCGAACCAAGACAAGCGTGGCGCTCGGGTCGAAAGCGTTCTGCCGGTCACGCGCCAGTAGCACCGGATCACCAGGCTGCAGAAGATCCCCCCCAGGATGACGCTTTTCACCCGCTATTCGAAAGACAAGCGCTCTAGTTAGTGGGTCGGACTCCGAGCGATACTCTGAGAGCTCGAGTCGATCGGTAACTTGGATACCGCCGCTCCGCCCAAGAATTTCTAAATGGTCGTCCTTGTCTTGCACCCCCCAGGAATCCAGGATCCTCTTGAAGTCCGGACGGGATGGCACCGGAATCCGCTGGGCAAATG
>DATFUN010000218.1:0-7561 GCA_035260805.1 Myxococcales bacterium
CGCCGCCGCCCTTGGGGATCGGGAACCGCCAGGTCTTGATCTTGGAGGCAACGCACTGCTCGACGGTGTGGTCGCGCAGGGTGCTCTCCTGGGTGTGCGCCTCGGTGACCGCGCCACCCTGGTCGATGGTCCAGGCGCTGACCAGCTTGCCCGCGAGGTTCGGCTTCGCGTTGAGCTGCGTCTCGTAGCAGGTGCGGATCTGCGCGCGGTGCTCGTGCACGACCTTGCGGATCAACTCCGGATCGATCGACCCGCTCACCTGCGGCCGCCCGGGACCCAGCCCGATGTCGGCGTCGGACTTGCCGCGCAGCCCGCCTTTTCCGTCGCCGTAGCTCGCCAGGCCGCCGCCGATGCCGTTGGTGCCGATGCGGGCCAGCCCCAGGCCGGAGCCGTCGCCGCCGCCGCCGGTGCCGCCCAACGACTTGAGCCCCGTGCCGCCGTCGCCGCGCGCCTCGCCGACCTTGGGCCCGGTGAGATGCCCCATCGCGTCGCGCGTGCCCTTCTCCAGCGCGACGCCGAAGACGTCGCTCGCGCCCTTCCCCATCCCCAGCGCCTTGAGCAAGCCGGTGTTGGCGACGATCGCGCGCTCGTCGTGAGCACGCTCGGCGCGGCCGGCGCGCCGCGGCGCCGTCTTGCTGCCCGCCTCGCCTTCCTGGCCGCTGTGCCGCGCCACCGCCTTGCCGGGATCCTTGCGTCCCTGCGCCTTGGAGGTCTGCTGCGGCAGCGCCATCGGGTCCGGCTTCTTCGGTGCGGTCCGCACCACCAGCGGCCGCGGCCGGATCACTTCCGGCTCGCCGTTGACCTTGGGCGACGGCACGTTCCCCGCCAGCACCTTCATTCCCACGATGAGCAGCAAGGCGGCCACCGAGGCGCCCAGGATGCCGCGCCAGTCGGTCGGCTCGGCGGCCACGCGCGCCGCGGTGGGCACCCGCCGGATGCGCAGCGCCAGGCTGGCGGAGCCGAGCACCGCCACTCCCTTCTGCGGGAGCGGCAAGAGGAGACCGTGCGCGTCGGCCTGGCTGCGGCCGCGCACGAGCAGCTCGGCGCCGCCGAGCGCGCGTCCTTCCTCGATCAGCGTGAGCGACAGCGGCCTGGGCGCGCACACCGTCCAGCCGCTCGCGTCGCACCGCACGACCGGCGCGCGCGCGATGCCGTCGAGCAGCACGTCGCAACCCGGCGCGGTGCCCGCGACCAGCTCTTCGCCCGGCGCGAGCTGCCAGACGCAGAGGCGGGTGCGGCCCCAGAACAGCTCGGCCTCGACGCACTCGCCGCCCAGCAGCGCCTGCTCGGCGAGCGGAGGCAGGCCCCGCAGCGGAAGCACCGGCGCGGGCGCGACCTCCGCGGGAAGGGCGACCACCGGCTGGGCTGCAGCTTGCACTGCGAGCTCGGGAACGGGGTCGGGAAGATCCGGCTCCGGCAGCTCCGGCTCCGGCAACGCAGGCTCGGGCGCCGGAAGCTCCGGAATGGCCCCGTGGATGCCGCGGTCGCTCCGCGCTTCGGTGCCCCAGGGCAGCGGCTCGTCCCGGACGACCGCGAGGGCGGGCGGATGGGCGTGCGAGATCTCCGGCTCCCAGTCCGCTTCGCCCTCGATGAGCTGCAAACGCGGCCGCTTCTCGGGAACCGGCCCGGGTGCGGAAGCGCGCAGCTCGACCATGACGCGGAGGTCACCCACCGAGATGAGATCGCCGTGGCGCAGCGGAGCGGCGATGATGGGCTGACCGTTGAGGTACAGCGGGGCCGGTCCGACCGAGCGCAGCACCGCGCCGCCCGCGCCCGCGTCGATCACGGCGTGGCTGGGCAGGATGCCGTTGCCCTCCAGCACGAGGTCGCAGGACCCGCTGCCGATCCGGATCTGCTCGGAGCGGAACAGCCGCGAGAGCTTGAGCTTCCCGCCTTCGTAGACCTTCAGGTGGATCGAGATGGCCATGTCCGGTCGCTCTCGAGGCGTCGTCCGCTACTCGCCGCGCGCCGCCCCCGACAGCGCGCGATCGATGAAGCTGCGCCGCATCCGCAGCAGGCTTCCTTCCGCGACCCGGCGCGGCGCCTGCACCAATTCGCCGTCGGGCCGGGTGATGTCTCCACGGATGTCGTCCTCTCCGAAGTGGATGATCGTGCGCCGCGGCCGGGCGGCCGGCTGGTCGGTCCTCTGCTGCGCGGGGTCGGCCTTCACCGCTTCCGCGGCCGCCGCGCCAGTGGCGAGCGCAGACACCAGGAGGAATCCCCACAGCTTCGCTGCCATCGACACCCCTCCCGCCCCCTCGCAATCCCGCTACTGCACGACCGATGCCTGAGCCCTCGTCCGCAGCGTCTCCTCGCAGCGCTGCACCAGGGCATGGATCGGATGCCCCGGCGGCGGCGTCCTGCTGGACAGGCGTAGGAAAACCTTTGCCTCGGCGAGCGCCGTCTTTGCATCGCCCTCGAGCTCCTTGACGCGCGCGAGCTCCAGGTGCGGTTCCGGCCAGCCCGGTGCGCGCTTCGCGGCTAAGACGAGCTGCTCGACGGCCTGCGTCTTCTGCCCGTTCGCGCCGAGGGCCGCGCCGAACGCGAGCCGGGTCGCGGGCGCGTACGGGCTCAGCTCGACCGCGCGGGAGAGCTGCTCGAGCGCCTCGGCGCCCAGGCCGCGCTCGTACAGCGCCCGACCCAATGCCAGCGCGGCGCGCGGTGAATCCTCGTCCGCCTCGACCGCCGCTCGCGCCGCCGCCAGCTCCGCCGCTGGATCCCCGGCGCCGCGGGCGATCTCCGCCCGCACCAGGAGCGGCTCCGCATCCTCGGGATCGGCTTTGGCGGCGCGCGCTGCGAGCAGCTTCGCGACGCCGACGTTGCCCTGGGCAAGGTGTGCGCGCGCGAGCGTGCTCAGGGCGCTTGCATCCTGCGCGTCGCGCACCAACGCGGACCGGGCTGCCGCCTGCGCGGCGGCGGCGTCCCGCAGGCCAAGCGCCACCTGCGCCTGCAACACGAACGGCGCCCCGTCCTCCGGGAGCGCGGTCCGGGCGAGCGCGACGGCCGCCCGCGCCGCGTCGGCGTCGCCGCGATCCAGGGCCAGGGAAGCGGCTCGCTCCGCCGCGGAGAAACGAAGCTCGGGGAAATCCTCCGCGGATGCCGCGGCGAGGTACGCCGCCTCGGCCCGCTCGAGGTCCGCCGCTCGATCGAGCGCGATCGCGTAGTCGAGCAGAGCGGGAGCGGAGCGCGGCGCCGCCTCCGCCGCCGCCTTGAACCGCGCCACCACGTCGGGCGCTGGAGCGGTGGTGGGAGCGGTCGCCGACGAAACGAGCGCGTCGTCGAGCAGCCGGCGTGCGCGTTCGCTGCCGGCCGGCAGCGTCGCCGGGGCTTCCGCCCGGGCGACCTGGGCCCAACACGCGAGCAGCGCCGCGCCCAACGTCAGCCCTTTCATCGATCCCTCCCGGTCCCGCTTCCAAGTTGCGCAGGGGAGGACGCCTTTGTCGTCCCGTCGGACGTCGACTCGGGCGCAGCCCCTCCCGGCAACCTGGCTCCCATGGGTCCGGCCGGACGCCCGTCGCTCGCCACCAGCGGAGGCGGGTCAGCGACGGGCAGGCGCGCTACGACCAGCTCCGCGCGCACCTGCGGCTTGGCGCCCAGCTTCTCGAGGAGCGAACCCGCCCTCGAAACGCAAGCGCCCGTGACCCCCAGCTCGCGCGCCCTCCCGTCGGCGCCGGCCAACGTCTGGCGGGCCTCGTCGAGCAGGGGCCTCGCTTTCTCCTGCAGCGCGTCGCGGTACAGCTTGCGCTCGGCGGCGTTGAGCCCGCCCGGAGCGGGGCTGGTCGCGATCGCGTTCGCGAGGAGCATCTGCGCCTCGCCCAACTGGGCCAGGGCGCAGACCGCCGGCTCCGCCTGGCGCATCGCCACCGTCTCCTCGGCGCGCTTCTTGACCTGCTGCAGCAGCGCGATCTTGCGATTGAGCGTGCGCGCGAGCGGCGGCTGGATCTGCTGCTTCTTGAAATCCTCGAACGCCTGCAGCCCGAGCGCGAAGTGGGCCTCGGCCGCCGCCGCGCTCGACTCCGGCGGCAGTCCCGAGCGCGCCTTCGCCGGAAGGGCGCGCCAGGCGGTCTCGAGCTGTTTCCAGGCCCAGTTCGCATTGCCCGCCTGGTGCGCCGCGGTAAACAGGCGCGCCGATTCACGCCAGCTCGAGATCTGCAGGCCCGGGTTGCTCCGGGCCGACCGGGCAAGATCCGCCAGCTCGCGCGCGGCACGCCCGGGATCGCCGATCTTCGCGCGGAGCAGGTTCAGTGCGAACGCCTGCTCGTCGCGGTCGGAAGCCCGGGGCCACTGCCGCAGGGCGTCCCTGCGATCCTGGAGCGCCTTCGCAAGCTCGCCGCGCGCCTCGCGCAGCACAGCCGCGTCGTGGATCGCCGTCTGCGCCTTGGCGTCGTCATAGAGCGGATCCGGTTCCGCCTTGCGCGACTTCGAGGGATGCGCCCTGCGCCACTTTTGCGCTTCCTGCTGGCGCCTGTAGCCGGCGAAGTAGCGCTCGAGCAAGCTGGCCGCCTCGACGAGGTCCCCCACCGCGGCATGGTCCGCCGCGGAGGCGAGCAGCGCGCGCGGCACCAGCGGCGAGGCCGGCAGCTCCTTCCAGAGACGGGCACGCGCGGCGAGCGCCGCGTCGACCTGGCCGGCGCGCGAGAGCGCCGCCGCCGCGCCGAAGATCGCCTTGTCGCCGAGCGCTCCGCGCGGGTGCGCGTCGACGAATGCGAGCAGCGCGCCGGACTTCGCTGCATCTCCCGGGACGGCGTCGGCCATCGCGTAGGCGCTCTGCTCCTCGACCCGCTTCAGGTCGGCTTGCAGCGCCCCGTGCGCGACCAGCCGCTTGTCGGAGAGGAAACGCAGCGCCCAATCGTGCACCGCCTGGTAGTCCTTGCGCAGGTTGGCGAGGTCGAGCACCAGGTTCGCCGCGTACTCGGCCAGCTCGTGCTCGGGATGCCCGAGGGCGATCCAGGAGAGGTGCCTCTGCGCCTCGTCCAGCTTGGCGGAGAGATACTCGAGCCGCCCGAGCTTGAAGGCGACCTCCACCGAGTGCAGCGTGTCGGGCAGCGCCTCGAGGAACAGCCGGCAGGAGCTCGCCAGGAGCTCCTCGTCGGCAGTGAGCGGGCGCTGCGCACCGTGGCCGTCCTTCGGCTTCTGGTCGCCGGCCACCTCGGCGCGGGCGACCACCGCGCCCCAGGCGGCCCTCTGCAGCCACCGGCCGGGCTTCTTGCCAGCCTTCTGCGCGGCGATGTCCTGCCGGACCACCTCCTCGTAGAGGGACGCGGCCTTGGATTTCTCACCCAGGCCGTAGAGCAGCTCGGCGTCGAAGAAGCGCAGCTCGTACGCGTCTGGAGCCTGTGGGAACAGCGCGAGGTAATCGGCGTACAGCGCCTTGGTGGCCGCGTACGTGTCGTCGAGGTGCGTCTTCTTCGCCTCGTTGTGGAGCTGCACCGCCAGGTTGCGCAGCGTCTCCTCCGCGTGCTGCTCCGCTTCCTCCAGCGCCTGGCGCCCTTCACCCTCCGCGACCTGTGCCTTCTTCACCCGCTGGAACGTGTCGACCAGCGCTTGCGCCTCGCGCAGGAGGTCCTTCCGCTTCCCTCCGCGGGCGGCGATCATCAGGAGACGTGTCTGGTCCAGCGCCGCGCCGGATCGCGCGCCGTGGATCTCCAGGAGCTGGCGGTGGATCAGCTGCGCCTCGGGGTCGCGGCCCTGGTCGAAGAGCAGCTTGCCGTATTGCTCGAGCATCTTCTGCCCGGGCTGCGCGCCGAACTTCTCGCGGAACTCCTCGCGCGCGCTCGCGGGCGCCCCGACCCGCGCATAGACCAGCACGTAGTCGCGGCGCGCTTCGCGCGCGAGCTGCACCCTGTTCGCATCGCTCCGATCGGACGGACGTGCCGCGTCGCCGCCCAGGCTGACGGCCACCACTTTGTGCAGGAGCTTCATCGCGTCCGCGAAGGCGTTCTGGTTGAAGCGGCACCACGCCGCCTTGTAGAGCGCGTACGGATAGACCTCGTCGGTCTCCACCTCGGCCGCGGCGCGATACTCGGCCAGCGCCTCGGCGAGCTTCGCCTTGTCGAAGAGGTGCTCCCCGACGAACACGTGGGCCGCCGGCGCCCAGGCCGATTTCGGAAAGCGGCGCGTCAGCTCGCGCGCGGCCGCGACCGCCTCGTCGTCCTTGCCCGAGTCCTGCAACACGTCGGCGAGGAAGAAGAGCGCCTCGTCGAGCCTCGGCGCGCGCGGGTACTTGCGGAGCACCTCGCGGTAGAGCGCGACGGCCTCCGAGCGCGCCGTCTGCCCGGCCGTCTTGTCGCGCTCCGCCGCGTGAGGATCCTGGTCTGCTTCCGCGGCGGCGCGGATGCTCGACGCGAGGCCGCGGCTCCTCATCAGATTGGCGAGCCGGGCGGTGATCTCGGCCTGCTCTACCTCGCTACCACCCAGGGCGAGCAAGCTGCGGAGCGCACGCTCTTGCTCCTGCTCCTTGGCTTCGACCACCGGGTCGGCGCCCCGGTGGAGGAGCGTCGAGTCCCGGCCCGGCTGGGCAAGCGCCTGCGCTCCCTGCCTGGCCGCGGAGGGAGCTGCGGCGACCGAGGCGGCGAGGGCGATGGCGAAGACGATCATGGGGGCTTCTCCCGAGCCGTGCGTCCGGCGGGCGCACGGCTCCTCTCCCGGTACACGCTTGGTGCAACCTTCAGGCCTGAGCTCCCCTGCTCGCGCGCGGCGAGGCGAGGCCGCGAAGGCCGTTCCGGGCACCCATGTGACCGGGCGCACGGGGAAATTCGCTTCCCTGGGAATCGCCGTGCCTAGTCGCCGCGCCGGCTGCTTGCGGGCTACCGCGCAGCGGGCGAGGGTTCGGCTGCTGCCGCCGCGGCTGGCACCTTGGCGGGGACCCGGGCCTCTTGCACCGGGGCCGGCGTCGCGGGACGGACGCAGCGATCGCCGAGGTGGAACCGATAGCTGCCCAGCTCGTCGCGCCAGTATTCCCCCTGGAACGGCCACATCTCCTCG
Source organism: Myxococcales bacterium (assembly GCA_035260805.1). Taxonomy (GTDB): domain Bacteria; phylum Myxococcota; class Myxococcia; order Myxococcales; family 40CM-4-68-19; genus VBKO01. Next base: position 6,985 of record DATFUN010000218.1, read on the forward strand.
TCGTCCTCGACCTGCGCCCGCGGGCGGCGCTGCGAGACCGCGGACGGCGGCGCCGGGTCGGCGGCCAGCTCCTTCTCGCGGCCGGCGATCTCGAACCCCAAGCGGAGCGACTGCGCGAGCAGCTCGCGCAGCTCGCCGCGCTCGCTGGCCAGCGCGCCGCGCGCGCGGTCGCCGGTCTTCTGCAGCAGGTCGAGGCGCGCGTTCCGCACTTGCGGCACGGCTGCGGAAGCGAGCGCCGAGCCGCGGAAAAGGGGACCGCGCCGATCGATCGAATCGAGCTCGGCGGCCATCGCCGCCACCTGCCCCAGCGAGAGCGTCAATTCGGGAGTGGAGAGGAGCCGGGCCACCTCCGCCCGCGCGGGCTCGGGCAGCCGGGCGAGCAGCGCCTGCGGACCCGGGGTGAGCGCCTCCACCGCGGCCTGCGCGGTCGGCAAGACCTGCAGCGCTTCGGCGAGCCCATCGTGGACCGGTCGATAGCGCTCGGCGAACTCCTGCAGGGCGCGCCGCGCGTCGGCGTACCGGCAGTTCTCGTAGAGGACCAGCGCCTTGAGGACGTGCGACTCGGGGAAGTAGCGGC
>DATFUN010000219.1:0-10337 GCA_035260805.1 Myxococcales bacterium
GGAGGCAGGCTCGCGGCCGCAGTGGATCACCACGGGCTTGCGGTGCCGCGCCGAGGCGCGCCAGACGGGGTCGAGGCGCGGATCGTCGGGCGCCACCCGCATCACGTGGCTGTGGATCTTCACGCCGTGAAAGCCCTGTTCCCCGAACGCGGCATCGAGGAGCCGCTCGATGCCGTCCTCGCCCGGAAACGCCGTGCAGCAGGGCACCACCTCGGGATATTCGCGCGCGAGCTGCAGGGTGAAGTCGTTCAGGGCGGCCGCCATCCCGGGCTTGTGCGCGTAGGGGAGCACCACGCAGCGATCGATCCCGCCCTCCCGCAGCGTGCGCACCGCCTCGCCGACGCCGATGCGGTAGCGGATGTCCCAGGCGTGCTCGCTGAACCACTTGCGGATGGCCTCGGCGAGCCGGTCCGGAAACAGATGCACGTGCGCATCGACGATCATTCCGGACGTCTATCCGAACCCAGCCGGAGCGCAAGCCCCAAGGATCAACGCGGAGACGCGGAGATTTTCTTCATCTCCAATCTCCGCGCCTCAGCGTCTTCGCGTTGAGTTCGTGGGCTTCAGCCAGTGGCGCGGCCGCCGAAGCCGAACATGGCCCCGATGCGGGAGAGGAGGTTCGTCTCCTCCTCCTCCTGGGAGGCCCCCACCTCGGCCCGGACCGCATCCAGGTCCCTGCGGCGGCGCGCGATGACGCCCGCCAGCTCCTCGGCGACATGGACGTTCTGCGCGAAGACCCGCGAGAAGGCCTCGCGATCGACGGCGAGCAGCGCCGCCTCGGTGAGCGCGACCACGGTGGCGGTACGCGGCTCGCCGGTGAGGAGGGACATCTCGCCGAAGAAGGCGCCGCGGCCGAGGCGGGCCACCTCCTTTTCGCCGCCCTCCACCCGGACCCGCACGGCCAGCTCGCCGCGGGCGACCAGGTAGAGCGTGTCCCCCGGCTCGCCCTGCCGCACCACCGCCTCGCGCGCGCCGTATTCGAGGAACCGGGCGCGCTCGGCCACGATCTTGCGATCGGCGGTGCGCAGCGTGGCGAGGAAGTCGATGCGCGAGAGCAGATCCTCGGCGTCCGCGAGGTGCTCGCGGCGCCTGCGCTCCTCGGCGTCGGCCGCGCGCTCGCGGAACGAGAGCATCGTCTGCGGGTATGGGAGGTCGACGCCAGCCCGGCGCAGCGCGTACCAGATGGCTTCGTTCACCTCGTCGATGGCCTCGCGCTCCAGCGCGTAGCTCTCGGTGAAGAAGCGGACGCGGTAGACGGCCCCGTTCGGCTCGAACGAGGCGAGCTGGATCATGGGGGCGGGTTCCTTCAGCGCCCGCGCGCAGGAGGACACCGCCTCGAGCAAGGCCGCCTTGGCGCGCGCCGGGGCGACCTCCAGGTCCACGGTCACCGACAGCTCGACGCAATCCTGCGTGGAGGGCCGCGAGTGGTTGACGACGACCTCGCGGCTGATGAGCCCGTTGGGCACCAGGAGCTCGTCGTGGTCGAGCGTGATCAGGCGCGTGGAGCGCCAACCCACGTCGAGCACCTTCCCGCGCCACTTCCCGAAGCTCACCCATTCGCCCTGGTCGAAGGGCTGCTCGGCATGGAGCGTGAGCCCGCTGAACAGGTTCCCGAGCGTCTCCTGCAGCGCGAAGCCGAGCACCACCGAGAGCAGGGCGGAGGTGGCCAAGAGCGAGGACAGGTTCAGCCGGTACTCGAGGCGCAGCACGACGGCGGCCACGACGAAGGTGCCCGCCCAAGCGAGCAGGCTGCGTAACAGGCGCGGGATGCCCTCTCCGCCGCGCAGCCGCAGCACAGCGAAGAGCAGGGCCTCGCCCAGGCGGAGGACGCCGACGGCGCCGGCGATGTACGCCGCGGTCGCGCTCGCGTGCCGCAGGGTCCCGTCGACGCCGTCGAGCGCGAACGCCGCCGCGCGTCCGAGCAGGTATAGCGCGAGCAGTAGCTGGGGCGGCCGCAGCTCCATCCCGAAGGTGCGGGCAGCGTCGGACCGCGCGCCGCGCAAGAGCACGCGGCGCAGCGCGGAGACGCCGAGCCAGAGCGCCGCTGCGAGCAGGAACCGGGTCATGCCTTCCTGGAGGAGCACGGGTCCATCGTCGCCTCGCGCCGGGCACCAGGGCAACTCTTGTGCGGGAGCGCTTTTCGAGCCCCAGACCCTCGTGCGTAACCTCGCGTCCGCAGGCGGTGAGGCGCGGACTCCCGATATGGGACGGTGTGCCGGCAGGTGCGGCGAGGCGCCCTACGCGATGGGCCGCCGGATGCAGCGCGCCGCCGCACGCGCGTCCGGCCAAGCGCTCGGCACCCCGGCTTCAGTCGCATGGCGCGCGACCCAACCCCGGAGATTACACTGCTCGCGCATGCGTCGAGACTCCGCCTTCCTGCTCCTTGCCTTTGCGGCGGTCGCGGCGGCGTTCTTCGGCTCGACGGTGATCTCCCAGCGGTCCAGCCACGAAGTCGGCGACCTCGCCGCCTTCATCGCGCGGGATGCGGCCCCCGGGCTCTCGGCGATCGGGAACGTGCGCGGCGAGGTGCGGCGCCTGCAGGCGCTGGTGACCCGCCAGGCGGCGCTCGGACCTGCCCCAGGCGACAAGGACGCGATCGACGAGACGCGCCGGAGCCTCGACACCCACCTCGCGCGGTTCCGGGCACTTCCCGCCTCGCAGCAAGAGCACGAGATGCTCAACGACCTGCAGACCGACATCCGCGCGTTCGACGAGGCGATCGAGCGGGTCATCGTCCAGCTCGACTCGGGCAAGCCGCCGGAGGCGGTGGCGACGCTCTCGGGCGAAGTCCGCCGGCTCGCCGACCAGGCGGTGGCCGCGGCGACCGACCTGGTGGAGGTCAACACCCGCGACGCCGAGGCGGCGGCGCTGCGCATCGAGCAGGTGCATGCGCGCGCTCTCCGGATGGCCCTGCAGATGGACGCCCTCTGCGTCGTCCTGGCCGCGCTCGCGGCGTGGCTCGTGTTGCGCGCGGTGGCGAAGGGGCGAAGGCTCGAGGAGCAACACCGCCAGATCGTCGAGCGCCGGGCCGAGGAGCTGGAGCAGTTCGCCGGCCGGGTCGCTCACGACGTGCTGAGCCCGCTTGCCTCCGTCGGCCTGGCGCTCTCGGTCGCGCAGCGGACCGGGTCGCAGGCGCAACAGTCCGCCGCGCAACGCGGCAGCGCCAGCCTCCAGCGCGTGCGCGGCATCGTGGACGCGCTGCTCGATTTCGCGCGAGCCGGCGCGCGACCCGAGCCAGGCGCTTCCGCCGACGTCCCGGAGGTCGTCGCCGGGCTTGTCGAGGAGCTGAGGCCGCAGGCGCAGGCGGCGGCCGCCGACCTGCGCGTGGAGCCCATCCCGAGCTGTGCGGCGGCCTGCAGCCCCGGAGTGCTGGTGATCGTCCTCAGCAACCTGGTCCGGAACGCGATCAAGTATCTGGGCGACGCTTCCCAGCGGGTGGTGACCCTCCGCGTGCGCCCCCGCCGGTCGAGAGTCCTGATCGAGGTGGAAGACAGCGGTCCGGGGATTCCGGCCGAGTTGGGGAACCGGATCTTCGATCCGTACATTCGCGGGCGGCGGGCCTCGGCGACACGGCCCGGCATCGGCCTGGGCCTGGCTACCGTGAAGCGCCTGGTCACCGCACATGGGGGGACCCTGGGCCACCGCCGGGGCGCGCTCGGCGGAGCGCTGTTCTGGTTCGAGCTACCCGACGCCGAGGCGCACGAAGGTCCGGCCACACCCGAAGACTCCGTTGTGGAATCATGACACAGCGCGCTATAGTGGGCCGATGACCGGAACCGTGACGCAGATCCCGAGGACCGACCTCCGCCCCGTAGTCGCACTGGTGGCGCACGACCGCCGCAAGGACGAGATGGTGGAATGGGCGCTCTTCAACCGCGGCACCCTTTCCCGGTGCTCGCTGTATGCGACGCGCACCACCGGCGCCACGCTGCGCGAGGCGATACAGGCGGACGTCCACCTGCTCCTCTCCGGGCCGCTCGGGGGCGATGCCCAGCTCGGCTCGCTGGTCGCGGAAGGCCGGATCGACGCCGTGTTCTTCTTCTGGGATCCGTTGACGCCGCAGCCGCACGACGTGGACGTGAAGGCGCTTCTCCGGCTGGCGGTCCTGTACGACGTGCCGATCGCCTGCAACCGCAGCTCCGCCGACCACATCATCTCCTCACCCTTGTTCAGTTCTCCGGAGCAATACCGGAAGGACCGCGGCCAGAGCGGGCCGGATTACGCGCCCTGGTCGCGCTGACGGCGCGAAGCTTTTGAACTCCCCGGCGTTTCGCGGACTTGACGGGTCCGCGGGCAGCCGGTAGGGTGCGCGCCCTTCCGGGCAGTCCCGCCCGGAGGGTCGCTCGCTCGTCCTCCCGCCTGGCCGGCGGAGGAACGGGGAGAAGAACGGAGCAGTGATGAGCACAGGGCCGTTGCACTACGAAACGAAAAAGCAGGGAGTGGTCGAAAAGTTCCGCACCCACGAGCGCGACACCGGCTCGCCGGAGGTGCAGGTCGCGCTGCTCACCGAGCGCATCCAGTACCTGACGGAGCATTTCAAGACGCACAAGAAAGACCACCATTCGCGCCGGGGCCTGCTCAAGCTCGTGGGCCAGCGCAGGCGGCTCCTCGACTACCTGAAGTCGAAGGACGCCGCCCGGTATCGCAAGCTGATCGAAGGGCTGGGCATCCGCAAGTAGGTTTCCGGGGGGTGTTCCGAATGCGGGACGCCCCCCGGCGCGTTAAAGGACATAGCGGCGCGGTCCGGAGGCGTCGGTCGGTCCCTCATCAGAGCAGCGAAGCTCGTTTCGCTGCTGTGACCAGGCTCCGAACGGTCCCCCGGACGGCCCGCGGCGGCTCGAAGGAAGCCGCGCGCAAATCCGGGGTCGCGTACAGACCCCACCATTCCCGAACGAGAACACGCGGCCACGGGGCCGCGAAAGGACGTTGCACATGGAAGCGAAGTCAGTGACCGCGCAGGTCGGCAATCAGAACATCGCGATCGAAACGGGCAAGATGGCCAAGCAGGCCGACGGGTCGGTGGTGTTGCGGGCCGGGGACAGCGTGGTGCTGGTGACCGCGGTCTCGGCGAAGGACCGGAAGGAGGGACTCGACTTCTTCCCCCTGACCGTCGATTACCAGGAGCGCCTTTCCGCCGCAGGCCGCATCCCGGGCAGCTTCTTCCGCCGCGAGGGCCGCCTGACCGAGCGGGAGACGCTGATCTCCCGCCTCATCGATCGCAGCTGCCGGCCGCTGTTCCCGGAGGGCTACCAGAACGAGACGCAGATCATCGCGACCGTCTTCTCCGCCGACAACCAGTACGACACCGACGTCCTGGCGCTGACCGGCGCCTCGTTCGCGCTGGCCATGTCGGACATCCCCTTCCCGTTCGCCTTCGCCGGCGTCCGCGTGGGCCGCGTCGGCGGAAAGTTCATCGCCAACCCCAGCGAGCAGGAGCGCGAGCAGGGAGACGTGGACGTCATCATGGCCGCCTCGCGGGACGCCATCTTCATGGTGGAGGGCGGCGCCAAAGAGATCGACGAGAACACCATGGTGGAGGCGCTGCTCTTCGGACAGCGCGCCATCGAGCAGCTGCTCGACAGGCAGGAGGAGCTGCGGCGCACGGTGGGGAAGGCGAAGCGGACTTTCGAGAAGACGCCGCTCGCGGGCGGCGTCTCGGAAAAGGTGCGCGCGGCCGTCCTCGAGAAGGTGCGGGACGCGTACGCGCACGACCAGAAGCACGAGCGCTACGGGCTCCTCTCGCAGATCAAGAAGGACGTGGTCGCGCAGCTCTGCGCCGAGGGCGCCGAGTTCGCCGGCAAGGAAAAGGACGTCAAGACGGCGCTGGAGGACCTCAAGTACGACTACATGCGCCGGATGATCACGCACGAGGGCCGCCGCATCGGCGGCCGCAAGACCGACCAGGTACGGTCCATCTCCTGCGAGGTGGGGCTGCTTCCCAGGGCCCACGGTTCCGCCCTGTTCACCCGTGGCGAGACGCAGGGCCTGGTCACCACCACCCTGGGCACCAGCGACGACGAGCAGCGGATGGAGAGCCTCAAGGGGCAGTCCTTCCGCAAGTTCATGCTGCACTACAACTTCCCGCCCTACTCGGTCGGCGAAGTGAAGCCGCTCCGCGGGGCGGGCCGGCGCGAGATCGGCCACGGAATCCTGGCCGAGCGCGCGCTGCGCGCGGTCCTCCCCACGGATGACAAGTTCCCGTACACCCTCCGCATCGTGAGCGACATCCTGGAGTCGAACGGCTCCAGCTCGATGGCCACGGTGTGCGCCGGCTGCCTCTCCCTGATGGACGCGGGAGTGCCGATCAGCTCGCCGGTCGCCGGCATCGCGATGGGCCTCATCAAGGAGGAGGGCCGCATCGCCATCCTCTCCGACATCCTGGGCGACGAGGACCACCTGGGCGACATGGACTTCAAGGTGTGCGGCACCGCGAAGGGCATCACCTCCATCCAGATGGACATCAAGATCACCGGCGTGGACAAGCAGATCCTCACCGACGCGCTCAACCAGGCGCGCGCGGGCCGGCTGCACATCCTCTCCGAGATGGCCAAGGCGATCGAGAAGCCGCGCGCCGACATCTCGAAGTACGCGCCGAAGATCACCACCATCCGCATCCCGGTCAGCCGCATCAAGGACGTCATCGGGCCCGGCGGCAAGGTGATCAAGGACATCATCGCCCGCACCGGCGCCAGCATCGACATCGAGGACGATGGCTCGGTAGCCATCGCCTCGGCGAGCAGCGAGAGCGTCGACCAGGCGATCAAGATGATCCGCGCGCTCACCCAGGAGGCGGAGGTCGGCAAGATCTACCTGGGCACCGTGCGGCGCATCATGGAGTTCGGCGCCTTCGTGGAGATCTTCCCCGGGACCGACGGCCTGGTGCACATCTCGGACCTCGCCAACTCGCGCGTGAAGAAGGTCGAGGACGTGCTCAAGGAAGGCGACGAGGTGCTCGTCAAGGTCGTCTCCGTCGACCGGAGTGGGAAGATCCGGCTGTCGCGCAAGGAGGCGCTGGCCGAACAAGCCGCGCAGGGCGACGGCAAGGGACAGCAGGCCGTCCCGGCGGCGAAGGCCTAGCCGCCGCCGTATTCGGCGGCGCTACGCTTTTCATGGCGCGGACATCGTGGGATGCGCTCCGGCCGCCGGGGTCGCCAGCTCCGCGATCAGCTCGACGAGCTGGAGGCCAACCTCGAGCGCACGGCCCTGCGGGTCCACCGCGGGGTCGTACGAGGCGAGGCTGGCCGAGCAGATCGGCACCGCGGCAGCGATGGCGCGCACCGCGTCCTGCACCTCTCGCGGGGTCAGTCCGTCGGGCGGCGCGAACTCGTTCGCCGGCGCCAGCGCGGGATCGTGCACGTCGAGATCCACGTGCAGATGGATGCGCCGGGCGCGCAGCCTTCCGAGCGGGGGCGCCAGCGCCGCGGCGGCGCCCAGCTCACGCACCGCCGCCACCCTCACCCAGCCCGCCGCGGAACCGTCGAGGGCGGTCCGTTCGGCCGGATCGAGATCGCGCGCGCCGACCAGGAACGCGTCGCGCTCCGCGACGGGAACGAACCCCGGCACCGAGAGTGCCAGGGGGCGGAAGCACCGACCCGTCGTGATGGCGAGCGCCATTCCGTCCAGGAAGCCGCTCATCGTCGTCTCGGGAGTATTGAAGTCTCCGTGCCCGTCGAACCAGGCGATGGCGGTACCCGCGCCGGCGGCCGCCACCGCCCCGATGGCTCCGCTGCAATTCCCGGAGAGGACCAGCGGAAAGGCGCCCTCCCCCAGCGCGCCGCGCACCTCCGCCGCCACCGCCCGGTGCAGCGCGAAGGTGGTGCCGATCTCGGTGCGCAGGCCCGGCGGAGGCTCCACGAGCGCGTCGCTCACCTCGACGCCTCGCGCGCGCAGCCGATCTCCGGCAGCGGCGAGCTTCTCGGGCCCGGCCCCCATTCGCAGGCCGCGATTTCCAGCGTCGTAAGGCACTCGGATCAGGTGCAGGCGCACGGGCGCATCCTACTTCCGCTCCCGCGCGCAGCACATCTGCGCATTGCGGCCCCGTCGTTCCGCCTGCCAGGATCGCAGGATGGGCCGCATCCTCGTCCTGGTGCTGGGTCTCGCCGCGCTAGCCTTCACGGCAAAGCACATGCTCGCCGGCACTGCGGGGCGCGACCCGGCCGGAGCGACGCAGCCGAAGCGGCAGCTCGACGACGTCCGCGCCCGCGCCAGGCAGCTCGAGCGCGAGCAGCAGAAGGCCGTGAACGACATCGCGCGGAAGACCGACGGGCAGGAGTAGCCCGGCGCGCTCAGTTCAGGGTCGCGGCTGGAACCGGGCCGTCGAGGTCCAGCCCCCGCTGCCGCGGAGGTTGGGTCGGATCGGCCGGCAGGTCGACGACGAAGGTGGTCCCGTGCTGCGCGGTCGAGCGCACGCGCAGCTCGCCGCCGTGGCGCCGCACGATGTTGCGGCAGAGAAAGAGGCCCAGCCCGGTGCCCTGACCCGCCGGCTTGGTGGTGAAGAACGGCTCGAAGACGCGGTTCAGCATGGCCGGAGGGATTCCCGGCCCGTTGTCGGAAACCTCGGCGAGCACCCGCGCGCCCTCGCGGCGGACCACGACCACGATCCGGCCGTCGCGCGCCCGCTCGGTCCCGATCGCCTGCACGGCGTTGACCAACAGATTCACGAACACCTGCGACAGGCGGCCGATGCTGCCGATGACCTGGGTTTCGCCGTCGAGGCGCAGGCTCACCGTGGCGCGCCCGCGCAGCTCCGCTTCGGCCATGCGGAGCGAGGCGCGGACCGCCTCCTTCAGATCGAAGGGGAGCTGGGTGCTCTCGTCGGCGCTGGCCAGGGCGCCGATGTCGCGGATGATGTCGCGCATGCGATTGGCGCCGTCGACGGCGTCGGATGCCGCGCGCCGCATCTGGGTGAAGGTGACGGTCTCGCGCGTGGGTTGCACCGATTCCGGCGGCGCGAACCGCGGCAGGTGCTCCGCGATGTAGCCCGCGTTCTCCAGCACGTAAGTGAGCGGGGTGCGAATCTCGTGGGCAATGCTCGCCGCGAGCTGCCCGAGCGCGACCAGGCGATCGGACGAAGCGACGTGCTGCAGGAGACGCTCGTTCTCGAGCGCGACCCTCGCCTGGGCCGCGAGCACCGAGGCGCGCTCCAGATCGGCCGGGCCGAAGGGGGGACGCTCGCGCTGCGCGGTGAGGATGGCGATCAGCCTCCCCTCCGCGGTGAGCGGATGCACCAGTCCGGGGCCACGCGCCGCTCGCTGCGGCGGCTGGTCGCCGGAAAGAGCGGACACGAGGGCGGGCTCCTCTTCCGTGCGCAGCCACTCGTGCACCCAGGCTGGCGCGTGGGCGCCCTGCCCGTCCCCGCCCCACAGATAGGCCACGGTCAGCCGCCCGTCCTCGGGCGCGGGCACCAGCAGGCACGCGCTCTGGGCGGAGAGCGCCTCGGCGAACGCGCTCACGATGGCCTCGGGGAGTTTCTCGCGGGCCTCCACCACGCTGCGAAGGGCGAGCAACTGCGCCTCCGAGTCGCGCAGCGACTTGCGCTCGAGCGCGCGCTCGACCAGGGCGTCCAGCTCACCTCCTTCGCACGGACGCCGGACCGAGGCGAAAGCACCTTCGTGGAGGCACCGGATGGACGCGGCCCGCTCGCCCGGCAGGGCGAGCACGATGACCTCCGTGCGCGGGCAGGCCTTCTGGACGGCGCGGAGCAGGGCGAGATCAGGCGGGAGCAAGGCGACGTCCCAGCCTTCCGGATCGGCCAGCCATTGCGGAACGGCGCGGGCGTCCACCACGTGCGCGAGGCAGTGACCACGGCGCTCCAGCTCCGCGCCTTCGCGCGCGCAGCCGACGATCAGGATCCGGCTCGCCATGGACCTCCCCAACAGACTCCATTCCTATGACGAGCAACAGACGTGCCGCTTGGAGTGGCCCATTCGTACCCGGCCGGGGACGCGGTTGTGCGCGGGACAAGTGTGCGAAACCAACGCTCGGGGTGCGCCCTACCTGCTCGATTCGAGCACCGGCGCGCGCAAAAAGAGCACCGAGTTGCGCAACAGCCGAGCCACGATTCCGTAACCTCGCCCGCGCGCCGCAAAAACCGCTTGGCCCACCCCTTGCTCCATCTGGCCGGCGGGGGACCGTGAGGTCCACTCAGGACGGGTGGGTGAAGGTATGACCAGGTGCGCTAGCTACAGCCGGATCGCCGCAGCGGTGCTCGCGCTGACCGCGGCGTGCGGAAGTGGGCAGCCCGTCCCAGCGTCCAGGTTCAGCGGCATCCGCATGCAGAATCCCGCCGAGCTGGACACCGAGAACGGCCTGATCGCGATCGGCCTCAGCGACGCCTG
>DATFUN010000220.1:0-9771 GCA_035260805.1 Myxococcales bacterium
GTTGGAGAGTGAGCGTGCGGGCATGCAGGCGACGCGCGCGAAATGTTTTCCCTGCCGCTCCCGATCGGTTCCTAGCCAGCGCGGAGGGGGCCCGGACTTCCCTGGCGGAGGGAATTCCGCCGTCCAACGCGGGAACGTCCATGGATTGAGCGCCCGCCCGTTCACTCGTGCCGCAGGCGAGGCACGTGCGTTGCACCGCCGCCCCACGGGGCACGATCGACGTGCATTGCTGCGGGAAGCTCGCGTGCGGGTGTCATGGGGGCCGCGGCGACGGTGGGGACTGGCAGATCCGCTGAGAGCACCTGGCGGGCGGGATTTCGGGCGGCGTTGGGGAGGGTGTCGATGCGGATCGGGTACCTGGGGCACGCAGGCTTCGTCGTGGGAACGGAGGGGGCGGTGGTGGTGGCGGACCCCTGGGTCTCGCGCCACGGCGCCTTCGGTTCGTCGTGGATGCAGCTGCCGCAGAACCACCACCTGGCGCCGCTCGTGCGGCAGAAGCTGGAGGATCCGCGAAAGCCGCGCTTCGTCTACGTGAGCCACGAGCACGGCGACCACTTCGATCGCGACTTCCTCGCCTCGATCGGGCGCCGCGACTTCACCGCCGTGGTCCCGCGGTTCCGCCGGCCCGAGCTGGTCGAGCGGCTGCGCGCCACCAGATGTCGGGTCATCGCCTGCGCGGACGGCGAGAAGGTGCCCATTCCGGGCGGGTACCTGAGGCTGTACGTCCAGGACGCGGGCCTGAACCGCGACTCGGGGCTGTTGGTCAAGGCCGACGGCCAGGCGTTCCTCAACCTCAACGACTGCAAGATCCACGACCGCCTCGGGCAGATCGCCTCCGAGGAAGGGCCGATCGACGTTTTCACCGCGCAGTTCTCCGGCGCCATCTGGCACCCGACCTGCTACGAGTACTCTCCCAAGCAGTACGCGGCCATCTCCCGGCGCAAGATGTTCGGCAAGTTCGAGGCGGTGGCCCGCGCGCTGGAGTCGGTACGCCCGCGCCTGTTCCTCGCCTCCGCCGGACCGGCGTGCTTCCTCGATCCGGCTCTCGTCCACCTCAACTTCGAGGAGATGAACATCTTCCCGCGGGCGCAGAAGTTCTTCGCCTACCTGCGCAAGCGGCTCTCTGGCCTCACGAGCGCGCTCGTCGAGCCGATGCCCGGCGACATGCTCGACGTGGCGAGCGGAAAGCTCATGGTGCTCGCCAGCGAGCGGCTCGACGAGGAGCGCTTCGAACAGTACGTGCGCGGCTACGCGGCCCGGATGGAGGACCTCTTCCAGGGTCGCCGCGCCCCGCCGCCTGCAGATCTGCCGGCCGTCCTGGACCGGCTCCGCGAGGAGCTGCGCCACAAGCTGTCGCGCCTGGACCTGCGAGAGCGCGTCGGCGTGGCCCTCTACGCCTGGCTCGAGGAGCTGCCGGAGCGCGTGCTCCGCATCGAGTTCCCCTCCCAGCGCATCGAGGAGGTCTCCGCGGTGCGCGACGAGCCCCGCTACACCTTCAAGGTCCGCGCCGCCGACGCGCTGGAGGTGCTCGAGCGCAAGATGACCTGGGAGGAGTTCTTCCTCTCCTTCCGCTTCCGGCTGAGCCGCTCGCCCGACGAGTACGACCCGGTGCTGCACGGATTCCTCGCGCTCGAGGCCGACGACCTCCCCTCGCTGTGCGAGTCGATCCGGCAGGTCGAGGCGAACAAGGAGCGCGCCGTGATCGTGGCGGGCAGCGCGCGGTACGCGGTGCACCGCTACTGTCCGCACCAGGGGGCCGACCTGACCGAAGGCTGGGTGGAGGGCGGGCACCTGCTGGTGTGTCCCCGCCACCGCTGGCAATTCGACCTCGAGAAGCAGGGACGGTGCACGCTGAACAACTCGTCCTTGTGCGCCGAGCGACTGCCCGACAACGTCGAGCCGCTGCCCGGCACCGTCCGCAAGGTCGAGGACGAGCCGCAGCCCCTGGTCGCGCTGAACACCGCCTCGTGAGGGTTCAGGGCTCCGAGACGAACAGCTCCAGGTCGAAGCGGCCGTTGTCGCTGCGGAGGCCGGCCGGGCCGCGCAGCGACAGCGCCTCGGGAGGAAGCGTCCCTTCCCAGGCGGGCGCACCGTCGACCAGGACGCGCAGCTCGCCGCCCCGTTCTTCCGCCCGGATCGCATGGCGCTCACCCGGCTGGAACGCCGGAACGCGCAGCCCGCCCCGCGCTTTCAGGTTGGTGTACCCGCCGTTGCCGCAGTCTCCCGAAGAGTGCATTCCCGGGTTTCGTTTCAGCGAGACCACCAGACCCGGCTTGGGGGCGATGCGCCACATCGCGTAGAGCAGGTTGCACCCGTCCTCCGCGCGAAGCTTGAGGCCGATCTGGCTGCGCATCTCGCCGGAGGAGAGCGGCTTCTGCTCGGCGGATGGCCCCAGATAGGCGAAGCGCAGCTCGGCGACCGGGCCGGTCGGGCGCCGCACCACGGCGCGCACCTTGGGATCCTCGATGCGCAAGAGGCCATCCGGTCCGGGAAGCATCTTCCCTTCGGTGACGCGCAGGTCGGAGAGGCCGGCGCGCATCAGGTCCGATGGATCGCGAGAACCACCTGGCCCGCTGCCGACGAGGAGGAGCAAAAGCGCCGCCGGCCAGCGGCTCACTGCCCGCCCTCGCCCAGCACTGCGGCGAGGTCCTTCAGGTGGACTTTCAGGAAGGCGAGCTCGGCGCGCAGGCGGGTCAGCTCGAACCACAGCACCTCGGCGAACCGCCGCACGCGCACGGTCTGCAGCTTGCGCACCTGCTCGAGCTGCTGCTCGAGGTCCGCGGCGAGGACGGACACTTCGCGGACCCGCGTCTGCTCCGCGGAGCGGATCGCCTTGAGCTGCCGCAAGAGCTCGGCGGCGCGGCGATCGACGCCGGAGAGGTCTTCCGCGTCGCGCTCGCGGCGGCCCTCGCGGGCCCGGGCGTTGGCCGCCGGCTGGAACAGCCCACCCAGGTTGTAGGTGACCTCCACCATGCCGAAGAGCGGCGGGCTGGTGGTCTGCCGGACGTCGAAGACGCGGTCGTAGGCGCCCCGCAGGGTCAGGTCCCAGGCGGTCGCCGACCGCAGGCGCCCGGCGATCTGCTCCACCTCGTCGTCCGCGGTGCGGAACTCCTGGAGGAGTTGCCCGAGCGTGGCGCCCGACGGCTGCGCGGCCGCCGGCGGCAACCGCTCGCGCTCCAGCGAGGTCTGCGTCGAGAGCGCGCGCAACGAATCCAGGCGCAGCCGCGTCGCCTCCAGCTCCTCGACCGTCGCCGACTGCTTGCGGACCTCGTCGCGCAGCTCGTCGACGATCTTCTCCCCTTCCGGAAGGGCGGCCTTGAGCGCTTCCTCGCGCGCAGCCAGCGCCGGGCCCTTGGCGTAGTCGGTGCCGGCGTAGAGCGCCGCCTCCAGGCCGGCGCGCGCGGACTCCCTGCGGCATTCCGCGTCGCCCCGCTTGCGGACGGTGAGGCCCCGGTAGAGGTGGCCCAGGCTGTAGTTCACCCCGAGCATCAGGCGCTGCTTCTCGGCGGCGACGGTGGTCGCGTCGGTCGTCACGTCGGTCGTCGCTTGCACCAGATTGACTCCGCCGAAGCGGCCGAACAGCTCGGGTCCGATCAGCACGTCCGCTTCGGCATCGGCGACGCCGTGCAGGAACTTGCACGCGCCGGCCGCCTGCCTGCGCAACGCCTCGTCCCGGTCCGATTCCCGCGCCACCGCGGCGGCCGGAAACGACAGCACGGCCGCCAGCGCGGCGGCTCCCATCGGCACCGCCATGCGAGATTCCTCCTACGTCCGACGTTCAGAAGAGGAGCGGAGGGTGGCCCACGTGCAGCAGCTTCTCCCGTGCTCCGTCGCCGTCCGTGAGCCGGATCTCTACCATCGCCCCGCGAAGCGTGGTGGTTCGGATGGGGTGCTGCTGCTGGACTTCGCCGTCCAGTGTCTGGCCGATGACTCCCACCTGCCTGCAGGCGATGAGGCCGAAGGCGCACCGGTAGAGCGGAACTCCCTCGTGCGCATGCTCGAGGTTTTCATAGGGGACGAAGCCCACGGTGACGTGGTCCTCCATCGCCTTCAAGTAGGGCGAGTTCCGGATGGCCATGACCAGGCGGTCGAACCGCTCGAGCGAGGAGGCGGTGATGCGCAGCTGCTCGGCCACGTTGTCTCGCGAGGTGGTCGCCTTGGCCACCTCCGCCGCGGAGCGGACGTAATCCTGCTGCAGCTTGAGCAGGTCCAGGCTCAGGCCCGCATCACCCTTCGCGCCATTGGCCATGGTGTCGATCGAGCGCACGTCGCGCTCCAGCCGCGCGATGCGCGAGTGGAGGTCGATGCCCCGCTGCGCGAGCGACAGCTCCATCTCGCTCATCTCGGCGAGTTGGTGGTTGGTGGTGAGGTACCGCTCGCGGTCCACCATTTTCGCGGCGAAGAGCGCGTCCTCGCGGGTGCGCGCGAGCCCGGCATAGGCGCGGTTCGCGACGACGACCTCCTCCTGGGACACGACGTATTTCGCGCGCAGCGCGAGGAGGAGCGACAGCTCCTGGGCGCGGGCGGAGCGGTCCAGCCGCAGGGCATTGCGGAACTGCTGCTGGAAGACGAGCTGCTGCGCCAGCATCCGCTCCGCGTCGTCGAGCTTGGCCTGCAGGTCGCGCCGCTCGCCGGCGAGCCGGTCGCGCCCCGCCGTCTGCTCCGCCAGCTGGACGCTCAGGCGCAGCACCCGCTCGTCGGTGGGCGAGAGGATGGTGGGCGCCACCCACCGGCGGCTGAAGACGAAGAATCCCTGGAGCGACAGGTACGAGAGGAGCCCGGCGAGGATCGCCGCGAGCACCGCGATCCCGGCCACCTTGTACGCATTGACGGCGGCAGTGTTGAACCGAGCGACGATCCGATCCCGCATTGACTGCTCCTTTTTCCTTTATGCGGCCGCGGGGACGGGCGAGAGGACCGGGGCAGGAGCGGCCGCGCGGCGCGTCTCCCAGTTGCCCGAGTCGAGAGTGAACAGCGCGAGGGGCGTGAGCAGCAGGTAGCTGACCGGCATCACCAACGCCATGGGCAGGAAGGAGAACGCCGGCACGCGCTGCGACTCGGGGAGCTTGCGCGTCTCGATGCGGTAGACGAGGCCGAGCAGCGCAACCACCCCGAGATGGAAGGTGATCACGTCCCAGAAGAAGCCCGTGATCAGGTTGTGCAGGATCACCACCGGGTAGGCGACGATCAGCGCGAGCACCGAGAGATAGTGCAGGCAGACCACCGGGTGCAGCCGCCAGGCGTGGGTCAGCCCGCCCATGAAGTCGACCAGGTTCGAGCGCCGCCACCGCAGCTGCTGGGCGAAGTAACCGCTCAGCGTTTCGGGCGCCGCGGTGTAGCAGAAGGCGTCCAGGGTGAGGACGGTCTTGTAGCCCGCCTTGACGATCTGCCGGGTGAGGAACCGGTCCTCGCCGTACTTGATGGCGACGCCGGCGATGTTGCGGTCCTCGAGCACGTCGTGGAGCTCGAGCAGCACCTTGCGGCGGTACGCGGTGAGGCAGCCGGTCAGGCACATCACCGTGCGGAAGACGCGTTCCAACTCCTTGAGCCACTCCTGTGAGAAATAGAACTTCACCGCCACCATCCGCGTGAGCCAGTTGCGATGCTGGCCCTGAACGAAGGTGCGCCCGCCCACCGCGGCGATCTCGGGGCTGACGAACCGCGCCACCAATTCGCGCACGGCGCGCGAGTCGGCGATCACGTCCGAGTCCACCGAGATGACGATCTCCGCGCTGGTCGCGAGGACCGCCCGGTTGATGGCCTTGCGCTTGCCCAGGTTCTCGGCGTTGCGCACCACCGTGACGCGCCGGTCGACCTGCGCCGCCCGCAGTGCCCAGGTGTAGCTGTCGTCGGTGGAACAGTCGTCCACCACCACCACCTCGAGCTTTTCCCGGGGATAATCCTGCTGCGCCAGGCTGAGGATGGTGCGGTAGATGCCCTCGCCCTCGTTGTAGACGGGCACGACGATGGCGACCGTCGGTTCGAGCGAAGGATCCTTCCGGTCGACGGCCTCTCCGCGCACGCGGCGCAGGAATGGTCCGAGGACGTAACGATTCATCAGGACGAGCAGGCACAACAGTTGAACCGGCAAAAGGTCCATCGCCACTTCCGGCTCGCCCCGCTCCCGACTCGATCCCTTGTCGGGTTCCGAACGACGCCGCCTCCCCTCCCTGAGCGCGGATGGAACGTGCGTCGGGCACGGACGAAGGGCAAGGGGTTGCCTGCCCTCGTCGCGCCTGGAGCGGTGCCGGAATCCGTCCGGCCTGAAAGACGCGGCGCCGCCGATCAGGGCGCCGGCTGGATCTCGCGCACGCTCAGCCAGCGGAAGTCGACGTCCTCCGCGCTGTCCCACCGGAAGGTGGCGATCGGGCCGCCCCAGGTGATGGGCATTCCCGGGGCGCTGGCGCCGCAAGCGCTGGCGTCGCCGCCGAAGGTGCCGTCGTCCGTCATGTCGTAGACCTTCGACCAGGTGACGCGGTCCGCGCTGTCGTTGAGCCACAGCTCCATCTTCACCGCGGTCTTGCCGGCCACGGTCGCGTTGCGCAGCACGGTCTTGAAGCCGACCCAGCGGCTCATGATGGAGCTCGTCGCCTGCAGGTACGACGCGTTCCGGTAGCTCACGTGCCACGACTCCTTCTCGAACCGCACGCGCCCGTCGTAGTGAAGGCCTCCCTTGTACGAGGAGCCTTCGCAGGGGATGGGCGCGCTGTGGCGGCCGCCCCGCGCGTACCAGGCGAAGTTGTCGGTCGGCAGCGAGGCGGAATTGACGCGCACGAAGCCGGTGATCTCGACGTTGCGCCAGTCGTTCGGCGCCAGCATGTAGCCTTGCGCGGCGAGCTTGAGGCGGTCGTAGCTGGCCGGCTGCTTGTACCCGGTGGAGGTGAACACCTCCATCCGCACCTGCGCGCTCTTCATCTTCCAGGACCCGTCGCCGTTCGGTGTGATGGTGTTCTGCGGATTGAAGCGCGAATCGGTGCGCGGGTCGGCCGGCATCGACCAGGACTCGCCGCCCGGGAGGGAGGGGTAGAGCCTCGTGACGCCGAACGCGTCGACGGGCGGTCCCGATGCGGGCGGCGGGGGAGCCGTCGGCGGGGAGGGGGGCGGAGCGGGCGCGGTCGGGATTGGGCTCGCGTCGACGCGCAGCTCGGCCACCGCCACGCCGGGCTGCGCGGCGTCGGCGTCGATCGCGAGCCGCACGAAGCGGCCCTGCGCGGCGGTCAGCGGCTGCCGCTGGCAGCTCGCGCCCACGCCGTCGCTCGGCGGCGCATAGCTGGCCCCATCCTCCGAGACGGATACCTGATACCGGGTAGCGGGCACCCCTGCCCAGGCGATCGCCACCGCGTCGACCTGCTGGACCGTCCCGAGGTCGAGAACGATCCAGCACGCGCTCGTGCAGCTCCAGGAAGTCGCCGGGTTGCCGTCGAGGGCCAGGGCTGGAGTACCGCCGCTCGCTCGGACCGCGGCGCCTGCGCTCCCGCCCGCAAGCTGCGAGCACTCCTGCACAGGAGGAGCGGTCTGCTGTAGAGGAGGAGCGCCGCCGCCGCACGCAGCCGCGCAGAAGGCCGTACCGATGAAGAAGTAAATGCCTCGTTGCATTCTCGCCTCGCTCGGGTGGGCGAATGGAAGTGCCCCGACCACCCGGTCTCCACTCGAACGAGCGCGCGGCCGGATGTCCTTTGACCAACAGCGCGCCCGGCGAGAATTCATCCGCGGGCGCGTCGACTCTGTAGGTGCAGGTAGGTCAGCGGGTGCGGAGGAGAGCAGCGTGCGCCTCGGCATCGGCCAGCGCGCGATTGAAAGCGGCGCGGGAGCCCGGCTTCATCCGGGTCTGCAGCGACCGCAGGGTGGCCACCAACTCGTCCGCGCTGCGCGCCAGGATCTCCGGGCGGCGGTCGTCCGCCGAGGGCTTGCCGGAGCCGGGCGCGTCATGGCCGTCGCGCCCGCGGTGCAGCTGGACCGCGTTCTGCACGCGCTCGGCGATCACGTCGAAGTCGGGGGACGGCTTCTGGATGTAGTCCACCACGCCGATGCGCAGCGCATCGACCGCCGACGCGAGCGACGGATACGCGGTCATCACCACGCAGGCGCAGCGCGGCTGCCGTTCGCGGATCTGCTTGATCAAGTCCAGCCCGTCGGCGCCCACCAGGTTGCGATCGATCAAGGCGCAGGCGAACTCCTGATGGTCGAGGAGCCGCACGGCGCGCTCGGCGCTCTCCGCCACGGCCAGGCTGAAGCCCGCCGCGCCCAGGGCCCGTTCCAACACGCGCAGCACGATGCGCGCGTCGTCGACCAGCAACACGGCCGGGCGGCGGATCGGCGACACTGCTTGAGCGCTGGGCAGAGGTACGACCTCCCCGCCGATGATGTAACAGCCGCCCTCGGGTGTTCCGCAAGGCGCTCCAGGTAAGACGCCGGACACACCTGCCTCCGGCAACGCATCAGCGTTTGCCGAGCAGCTCCAGCGCCGAGAGCGCGAGCACCGTCGCTCCGGTGCGGATGGTAGGCTCCCGGTCCGGAGCGAAAGTCGCCGAGTGCAGCGAAGGAAGCGGCGCGCCCGACCGCTGCGCCGCGGCGTACTTCCCCGGTTCCACGGCGCCCACCCGCAGCAGCACCGACGGTACCCCGGCCGCCTTGCCGAACTCGCCGAAGTCCTCGGCGACCATCTCCGGTTTGCCCTCGAGCACGTTCTCCTGCCCCAGCTCGCGGGCGAGCATCGCGCCCAGGCGCCTGGTCACCGCCGGATCGTTGAAGGTCGCGTTGGCGCCCTCGCCGGTGCGGATCTCGGGTTCGCGCGGGGCCGCCGCGGCGGCGGCCTCCGCCTTGGCGATGCGCGCGATCCCGTCGAGGAGCTGCTTGCGCACTTGCGGCGTATACGAACGGACCGTGATCTGGAGGTGGACCTCGTCCGGGATGATGTTGTGCTTGTTCCCCCCGTGGATCGATCCGACGGTCACCACCGCCGGCTCCAGCGGATCCTTCTCGCGGGAGACGAGCGTCTGCAAGGACAGCACGGTGCGGGCCGCGATCACCACCGGGTCGACCGTCGTCTCGGGCTTGGCGCCGTGCCCGCCGCGCCCGAAGATCGTCACGTCCACCGAGTCCACGTTCGCGAGCGCGTAGCCGGGGATCCAGGCGACCTTTCCCGCGGGCAGGTCGGAGCTGTCGTGGATGGCCACCGAGAAATCCGGCTTGGGAAACCGCTCGAAGAACCGGTCGGCGAGCATCGCCTTCGCGCCTGCCACCGTCTCCTCGGCGGGCTGGCCGACCATGACCAGCGTTCCCCGCCACCGGTCCTTGCCGCGCGCGAGCAGCGCGGCCGCCCCAGCCCAGGAGGCCATGTGCACGTCGTGCCCGCAGGCGTGCATCACGGGCACGGTCTTCCCCGCCGGATCGGTCGCGGTCGCCTTGCTCGCGTACGGGAGGCCCGTCTTCTCCTCCACCGGCAGGGCATCGAGCTCGGTGCGCAAGAGGACGGTGGGGCCTGGCCCGTTCCGCAGCACGCCGACCACGCCGTTGCCGCCGACTCCAGTCGTCACCTCGTATCCGAGCCGGCGGAGGCGCTCCGACATCTTCGCGGCGGTCTTCTCCTCGCGCCCGGACAGCTCGGGGTTCTTGTGCAGGTCGAGGTACAGCGCGTCGAGCTCGGGATAGATGGCGTCGAGGCCGGAGACGTCGCGCGGCGCCTTCATCTGCGCGTGAGCGGCGGCAGACGCGAGCGTGACGAGCACGGCGGTGGTTCGCATGCGGATCCTCCTGCGGTTGGAATCCATT
>DATFUN010000221.1:0-3692 GCA_035260805.1 Myxococcales bacterium
CCGCCGCTATCTCGTCGATCGGCTCGGACAGGAGATGAACCGGGTCGACCGCTACGGCGGCAGGCTCGCGTTCGCGATGGTCGACCTCGACGGCTTCAAGCCGGTGAACGACAAGTACGGGCACGTCTTCGGCGATCGCCTGCTGCGCGCCGTCGCTGCCGAGATCTCGCGCTCGCTGCGCACCCCCGACGTAGCCGCCCGCTACGGCGGCGACGAGTTCGCGGTCATCCTGCCGCAGACGCAGCCGGAGGGCGCGCTGCGCGTCTGCGAGCGGATCCGCAAGGCGGTCGAGCTGGTCGCGCTGAACGCGGGCGACGCCCCGGTGTCGGTGACCGCCACGCTGGGCGTCGCCGACTATCCCGCGGAAGGAGTCTCGGGCGCCGAGGAGCTGATCCACGCCGCCGACGAGGCGCTCTACGGGGCCAAGCGCAGCGGCAGGAATCGCTACTCGGCGGTGCGCGCGGTCCCCTGAGGGAGGCACTCCGGCAGCTCGCCGGTGATGAGGCGCGCTCCGCGCTCGTGGCGGAGATACGTCCAGCCCCACTGCGCCAGCACCAGCACCCGGTTGCGGAAGCCGATCAGCATCAGGATGTGGACCACGAGCCACAGCACCCACGCGAAAAAGCCCTCGGTACGCAGGCGGCCGATCTGGGCCACGGCGGCGTTGCGGCCGATGGTCGCCAGCGAGCCCTTGTCGAAGTAATGGAACCGCTCGCGCGCCTCGCCGCGCAGGGTACGCAGGATCTGGCGCGCGGCGTGGCGGCCGCCCTGGATGGCGGGCGGCGCCTGCCCCGGCACCGGTTTGCCCTGATCGTCGTCCACCGCGGCGAGATCGCCGATGACGAAGACCTCGGGCGCGCCCGGGATGGAGAGATCGGGCTCGACCTTCACGCGCCCGAGTCGGTCGAGCGGAGCTCCGAGCGAGCCCGCGATCGGCGACGGGGCAACCCCGGCAGCCCAGATCACGCAACGGGAGCGGATCCGCTCGCCACCCGCGACGACCCCTTCGGAGTCGACCGCGGTGACCGGCTTGCCGACCAGGACCTCGCAGCCCATGTCCCGCAACCGGGCCGTGGCCTTGTCCGAAAGCTTCGGGACGTATGCCGGCAGGATGCGCGGGCCCGCCTCGATCAGCACCACGCGCGCGGTGCGCGGGTCGATGTGGCGGAAATCGCGCGAAAGCCCGTGCCGCGCGATCTCGGCCAGCGCTCCGGCCAGCTCGACCCCCGTCGGGCCGCCGCCCACCACCACGAAGGTCAGCCACTCCTGCCGCAGCGCCGGATCGTCTTCGCGCTCCGCCGCCTCGTAAGCGAGGAACACCCGCCGGCGGATGTCGACCGCGTCCTCGAGCGTCTTGAGCCCGGGCGCGTCCTTCTCCCATTCCGGGTGACCGAAGTAGGCGTGCGTAGCGCCGGTCGCGATCACCAGGAAGTCGTACGGCACCATGGCGTCGCGGAGCAGCACGCGCTTGCCGCGCACGTCCACCGAAGTGACCTCGCCGAGGATCACCTCGGTGTTCTTTTGCTTGCGGAGCACCCGCCGGATGGGCACCGCGATGTCGCTCGGGTTCAGCGCCGCCGTCGCGACCTGATAGAGCAAGGGCTGGAAGAGGTGGTGGTTGCGCCGGTCGATCAGCGTCACCTGTACCGGTGCGTCGCGCAGCGCCTTCGCGGCGTTGAGGCCGCCGAAGCCGCCTCCCAGGATCGCCACGCGCGGCTCGCGCATGCGGACATTGTAAGCGGGCAATCCTTCCGCGCAGCCCCAACTGGCCTCAAATTGCGCCCCGATGCGCCTGCGCCCGTCCGCAGCCCTGCTCGCCTTGCTCGCCGCCTGCGCGCGCGCGCCGGTCGCGCCGACGCCCCAGCCGCAGTCAGCGCCCCGGCCCAGCCCCGCCCAGGACGGCATGGCCTCGTACTACGGAGCGGCCTTCGCCGGCCGCAGGACGGCCAGCGGGGAGCGCTTCGACCCGCGCGCGCTCACCGCGGCACACCGCGAGCTCCCCTTCGGCACCCTCCTCCGCGTGACCAATCTCGAGAATGGCCGCTCGATCACGGTGCGCGTCAACGACCGCGGTCCCTTCGCCTCTGGCCGCATCGTCGATCTCTCCTGGGAGGCGGCGCGCGCATTGGACATGCTGCGCAGCGGCGTCGCTCGCGTGCGCCTCGAAGTGCTTGGGGACTGAACCGGGAACTCGACTCGGCGCCGCCGCTCGGCAACACTGGCCGCATGCGTCTCGCGATCCTGCTGATCCTCGCCTCGGGCGCAGCGCGTGCCTGGGATCCGACCGACGCGGCCTCCGTCGACGCGCGCGTCCAGGCGCTGCGCGCGGAGTGGGCGGCAATGGACGCGGCAGGGGTCGGGACCGACAAGCTGAAGCGGGCGCGCCAGGGCGTGAGGCCCGCCTGGGTGTCGCGCTCCGCATTCCGCATCGACGACGGCGCGCGACGCCTCTACCTGGGCGTCGGCTCGGCGAAGCTGCCTGCCGCGGCGTCGCACGTGCTCGCCCTGCAAGACGCATTGCCTTCGCCCGCGGGGTCGATTCCGCTGGACTGGTACCTGGACGAGGCCACCGGAACGCTCTACGCGCTCACCGTGGAGGAGAAAAAGCCGTAGCGCCGCCTACGTCTTGACCAGGGTCCGCAGCGCGACCGCGCCGAGCACGATCGCCCCGCCGGCGATGGACCAGGGCCCCGGGCGCTCGCCGGTCCCGAGCAGCACCCAGAGCGGATTGCACACCGGCTCGAGCATCGAGATGAGGCTGGCTTCCGCGGCAGGCACCCGCCGGACGCCGCGGGCGAACATCCAATAGGACACGCCGAGCTGCATGACGCCGAGGTAGAGCAGCACCAGCACCCCTACGTTGGAGAGGTGCAGCAGGTCTGCGGCGAACGGCGCCGTGCCGAGCGCGGCGATCGCGTTGCCCAGGGTGGTGGAGGGGATCGCGTCCCCCGAGCCCGTCTTCGCGTCGCGCCGGATGAGCAGCACGGTGAGCGCGAAGAAAACGCCGCTCAGCGTGGCGAGGAGGTTCCCGGCGAGCTGCCCGGCCTCGAGCTTGTCGATGAAGAACAGCGACATGCCGGCGAGCGACAGCGCGACGCAGATCCCGTCGATCGGCCGGAACGGCTCGTCGAGCAGGAACGGCGAGAGCAACAGGACGTACGCAGGCCCCGTGTACTGCAGGAAGATCGCGTTGGCCGCGGTGGTGAGCTTGGTCGCGGCGACGAAGGTGACCACGCAGCCGGCGTACGCGAGCGCGGTGGTGAAGCGGGCCTTGCGCAGGTCGGGCCGCAGCACCAAGAGGTAGAAGATCGTCGCGACCATCGCGCGGCCGCAGGCCACCGCGAGCCCGGGCATGGGCGCGACCTTGATGAACAGCCCGCCGCTCGACCACAGCAGGGCCGCGCCGGCGACGAGCAGCACCGCGCGGCGCGGCGGATGTTCGTCCATGGCGCCGCAACATACCCAGTCGCTGCCGTATTCGGCGGCGCTGCGCTTTGGCGCGGCGAGTATGGAACGCTTTCTGCCTACGGCAACGACCGTAGCACCGCAAGACCGCCCCCCACCGCCTGGCAACCGCTCGGGCGTCCGCGAGCGTCAGGATCGAGACAGCGCCCGCCGCTTTGCGCTGCGCTGCGCGCCGACTGAGCTTTGCTGCAGGAGGCGAGATGGATCCCAAGGACATCGAGCGCGAG